>DASVMA010000108.1:0-1698 GCA_036384595.1 Cellulomonas sp.
ACCGGCGGACAGGTCGACCGTCCCGGCGAGGTGCACGCCGACGGCGCCCTGCCCCCGGACGAGCATCGGCGGGACCCCGAGGACGCGGTCGAGCGCGTCGAGCGCGTGCGGCGGCTCGAGCAGGATGCGCGACGAGGCGCCGGGCTCCGGGTCGGTCAGCACGAGGGTGCGGCCGTCCGTCAGGGCGATCGGTCCGGGCGCTGTGGGGTGCTGCGCCGCGTACGCCGTCGTGATCGCGGTGACGACCTCGGCCGGGGTGGTGGCCCGCGGACGGGGTCCGGCGCAGTCGATCTCGACGGGTGTGCGGTCGCCGACGGTGAGGCGCAGGTAGCGGTCGACGCTCAGGTCGACCCCGCCCGAGAGGTCGTGGGGGCCCACCAGGCGCGCGACGGTCGCGGCTGTGCCCGTCGCGGTGCGGGCCGTGAACCCCAGCACCGTCGCCGCGGCGTCGTCCGTCACGCGGGCCCGGGTCACGAAGCGCCGCCGCAGGGTGTCGCGGAGCCGCTGCAGGTCGATCGCCCCGGCGGCGCCCGGACTCGTCGACACGAGCTGGAGGTGTGCCCCGTCGTGCGACGCGACCGGGTCGCCGGGGTCGGCACCGAGCGCCGCGTTCAGCGCGTCCTTGATCTCCTCGACGGTCGCGTGGGTCACGTCGTCGATGCCGCCGCGCAGGTCCAGGTCGCGCGGGGCAGCGCCGTCGACACCGAGCCGCAGCAGGTACCGCGACGACAGGTCGACGCCTCCCGAGAGGTCGACCGTGCCGACCACGGCGGCCGTCACCGGCCCGGTGCCGTGCGCGGACCGGGGCCGCAGGCCGAGCACGGCCTCCGCGGCGTCGCCGTCGACCTCGTCGACCCGCAGCGCACCCGCCGCACCCGCGGTGGGCGAGACCAGCGTGACCCGGTCGCCGTCGTGCGACGCCGCCTGGGCGCCGAGCCCCTCGTTGAGCGCGGCGACGACCTCCGCCGGCGTCGTCGCGGCAGGGTCGAGGCCGGCCACGTCGATCGTCACCGGGGGTGCGGTGTCGAGCGCGATCCGCAGCCGGGAGTCCCGGCTCAGGTCGACCCCGAGGCCGATCCGGCGGTCTGAGACGACCCGCGCCGGGCGCGCACCGGCACCGACGGCGACAGGTGCCGCCGTGCCGAAGAGCGTGGCGGTCGCGGGCTGCGCGGCGGGGTCGGCCAGCACGACCGACCCGGCCTCGCCGGACGTGGGGGACGTGAGCGTGAGGAACCGGCCGTCGTCGGACGCGACCGTCAGGCCGAGCGCGGCGTTGATCGCGTCGGTGACCTGGGCGACGTCCACCTCTGCCGGGTCCGCCGCGAGCGCCGCGCAGTCGACCTCGGCGACGTGGTGGCCGTCGACGACGACGCGCAGGTAGCGGGCCGCGGTGAGGTCGAGCGCCGAGCTCAGGTCGGCCGTCCCGACGATCCGGGCGTGCACGGGGTCCGAGCCCGCGTAGGTGCGGGGGCGCAGGCCGAGCACGAGGTCGGCGGCGTCGTCCGGCCCGTCCTCGACGAGCACCTCGGACGACGGTCCGGTCGTACCCGACACCAGCACCAGGTGCCCGCCCTCGACCCGGGCGACCCCCGGCCGCCCGAGACCCGCCTCGATCGCCGCGACGAGCTCGGTCGGGCTCACGGCCGCCGGGTTGGCCGCCCCCGCGGTGAGGTCGACGGGCAGCGCGCCATGACCGTC
>DASVMA010000109.1:0-2868 GCA_036384595.1 Cellulomonas sp.
ACACGCGCACCACGACCACGACCACGGCGCACGCGATGAGCGTGAGGACCCACGTCATCCCCGTCGCGATCGACAGCGCCGCGCCGGGGTTGTACACGAGCCTCAGCCCGAGGAGGTCGCCCAGCACGGGACGGCGAACCGTCTCGAGGAGGTTCGACAGCGCCCAGACCTTGGTCGCCTGATCGACCAGGAGCACGACCGCCGTGAGCACGACGACCAGCACGACCAGTCGACGACGCGGACCGGCCCGCCTCGGGGCAACGGTCAGCTCATCTGCTGGCATGGACGACATCAGGGAGAAGTCTACGGGCGCGTCAGCGACGCTCTTCGCGCTGCTTGCACTCCACGCACAGGATCGCGCGGGGGAACGCCTGGACGCGCGCCTTGCCGATCGCCTTGCCGCACGACTCGCAGGCCCCGAAGGTGCCCGCGGCGATGCGCGTCAGAGCGTGCTCGGACTGCACGAGCAGGTCGCGCGTGTTGTTGACGAGCGTGAGCTCCTGCTCGCGCTCGAGCGCGCTCGAACCCGAGTCGGCCTGGTCGTCGCCTGCCCCGTCGCCGGAGTTGCGCAGGAGCTCCGAGAGGTCGGCGTCGGCGGACGCGAGCTCGGAGCCGAGGCGGCGCACATGCGCGATGAGCTCGTCCGCGATCGCGCGGACCTCCCGGGCGGTCCAGGGCTTCTCGCCGTCACGGACCGGGAACTGACGGACCGCCTTGGCGAGGTCCGGCAGGTCGAAAGCGCCTGGCTCAGCGCTGAGCGAGTCGTTGATGGTCACGAGCACCCTCTCTGTGGGAGTCACGTGAGGCTAGGTGACCCCGTGACATGACACAACACACCACGCAGGACGAACCTGCGTGGTGTGTCGTGAGGTGACTGCTGGTCGGTCGGTGGATCAGATCCGCGCGCCGTCGCCCGACGGCTGCGCGTTCTGCCCGCTGCGGGGCGGGAGCGCACTGCCGCGGTTGTCGAGGTCGCCGAGAAGGTTCTCGAGGTAGCTCTTCAGGCGCGTCCGGTAGTCACGCTCGAAGACCCGCAGCTCGTCGATCTTGCGCTCGAGGAGCGACCGCTCCTGCTCGAGCTGACCGAGCGTGCGGGCCGACGTCTCCTCGGCCTCGCGGACGATGCGCGCACCCTGCGACTTGGCCTCGGAGATGAGCCGGTCGCTCTCCTCCTGGCCGCTGCGCACGTAGTCGTCGTGCAGCTTCTGCGCGAGTGCCAGCATCCCGGTGGCCGACTCCGGCTCGTTCGTCCGCTGCGGCGCGACGGGGGCCACCACGACGGGCGCCGGTGCGACGACCGCCGGAGACACGACGCGCTCGGGCTCGTGCACGGGCTCCGGCTTGGCGGCCGGAGCTGCCTGCTGGGCACCCGCTCGGCTGAGCTCGGCGATACGCCGCTCCGCCGCGGCGAGCTTCGTCTTGAGGTCGTCGTTCTCACCCTGGACGGATCGCAGAGTGTTGACGACCTCGTCGAGGAAGTCGTCGACCTCGTCCTGGTCGTAACCCTCGCGGAACTTCGTCGCCTGGAACTTCTTGTTCAGGACGTCGTCTGCGGTCAGCAGTGCCATCGTCGTCACCTCTTCGGTCGAGCTTGGTCAAGCCGGTGGGCAGTCACCGACCGCCTCGGCTCACGGTAGCGGACATTGGCGGTCTCGCACGCGACCCGCCAGGACATTCGCATCTCTTGGACACGCCTCACGGGCAGGTCGGCACGCTCGCCCCGCCGCGCATCTCGGGGCGAATCAGGGCAGAACGGACAGCAGCAACGAGCACAGCAGCATCAGGACGAGGAACGCCAGGTCCAGGCGTACGTTGCCGATCGCCAGCGGCGGAAGCAGCCTGCGCAGGAACCGCAACGGCGGGTCCGTCACCGTGTACGTCGCCTCGGCGACGACCAGCACTGGCCCGCTCGGACGCCAGTCGCGGACGAAGAACTGCACCCAGTCGAGCACGAGCCGCACCAGCAGCAGCAGGAAGAACGCCAGGACGACCAGGCGCAGGATCTCGGTGATCAGGCGCACGCGTCAGCTCTGGTTGAAGAAACCGGGGCGTGCCGGCTCGGCGGCGGGCGGGGGCTCCTCACCGATGATCTCGACGTGCGACGGCGAGAGCAGGAACACCTTGTTGGTGACCCGCTCGATCGCGCCGTGCAGGCCGAAGATCAGACCGGCGGAGAAGTCGACGAGGCGCTTGGCGTCCGCGTCGTCCATGTCCGAGAGGTTCATGATGACCGGCGTCCCCTCACGGAACGCCTCGCCGATCTTGCGCGCGTCGTTGTACGAGCGGGGATGGATCGTCGTGATCCGCCGCAGCTCGCCGGTCATGGGCGCCGGCTCCGCCACCCGCGCGACCGGCCGGTGCAGCGGCGTGACCTGGGCCTCGAACTCGTGCGGCACCGTTGCCTCCTGGTCGTCGTACTCGTCCACGTACTCGTCGTGCTCGCCCCGGTCGTCGGCAAGGCCGAGGTACAGCATCGTCTTGCGCAGTGCTCCGGCCATCGCGGTCTCCCCATCCCGTACAGATATTCCCAGCGAAATCACGCTAGCAACGCCGGTCGGCACACCCGTCGCGACACGCGCGGGCCGTCCGGATTGCGTCGAGTTCACCCCTCGAGGCGAATGACCCCGGCGAACCTGCCCGTCGCGCTTGCGCCGGCCAGGCGGTGAGAGTAGAACCTCTCGTCCGTCATCGTGCAGATGCCCAGCGACCGGACGTCCTGCACACCCTCGCGCGACAGGACAGCGGCCACTCCGGCCGGGAGGTCGAGAGCCGGCGTCCCCCAGGTCGTCGTCGCCCAGGTCTCCGGCAGCGCCGCCGCGACCTCGTCGCGCATCGCAGCGGGCACCTCGTAGGACGCACCGCTGATCG
>DASVMA010000110.1:0-4784 GCA_036384595.1 Cellulomonas sp.
CCGTGCGTGTGGACGTCCACGAGGCCGGGGAGCAACGTGACCGGGTGCTCGGACGGGTCCGGGATGCCCGACCAGCCCGCGGCCGCGGCGTGCGCGGCGTGACCGACCCACGCGATCGTCTCGCCGTGGACGACGACGATGCCGTCGGCGATCACCTCCGTGGGGGTGACGACCCGGCCGCGGAGGATCTCCGGTGCAGTGCGCTCGGTCATGTGTGCTCTGAGGCCTTCCCGTGGAGGTGCGTGCGCCGACGGCTCTCGACGAGGTCGGCGAGCAGCGTCAGGTCGACAGCTGTGACATCGGCCCCGGCCGCGACCAGGACGTGCGGGGGGTGGGTCGTCGTCACGCCGACGACATGGCCGACGCCCGCCGCGCGCGCCGACGCGATGCCCGCCGGTGCGTCCTCGAGCGCCACGAGCCCGCCCGGAGGCAGGCCGAGCAGCTCGGCCCCGCGCCGGAACGGCTCCGGGTCGGGCTTGCCGTGCGTGTAGTCCTCGGCGGTCACCATGCCGATCGCGGCGTCGTCGACCCCGAGCGACCGGAGCGCCGCCGCGGTCCACGTGCGACCCGCGGAGGTCACGACGGAGACCGGCAGCCCGGACGTCACGCAGGCCGCGAGCAGACGCGCGGCTCCGTCGACAGGGGTCAGCTGGACGTCCATCCCCCGCAGCACGTCGATGACGCTCCGGGTGAGGGCGTGCCGGTCCTCGTCGCCCCAGGGCCCGGCCAGGGTCGCGAAGACCTCGTGGGCGCGGCGGCCCGAGAACTCGCGCACGACGTCATCCGCGACCGTCCAGCCGCGCGACGCGAAGTACACCTGGAACGCGCCCTGGTGCGCCTCCTCGCTGCGGACGAGGGTGCCGTCGAGGTCGACGAGCCGTCCGGCGCCCGGTCGATCGAGCCGCGCGCCGACCGCGTCGGTGCTCAGGTCCACTCGAACAGCGGTTCACCCGAGCGGATCGCTGCGCCGATGTCGACCAGGTGCGTGAGGCAGCCGGGCTTGCCGTCGAGCGCCACGACCGGGCAGATCGGCGACCGCCCACCGGCCTCGACCGCTGCCGGGTCCCAGCTCACGACGACGTCGCCGGCGGACACCACGTCGCCCTCCTGGGCGTGCAGCGTGAATCCCACGCCGCCGAGCTGGACGGTGTCGAGCCCGAGGTGCACGAGGGCGGAGTGCTCGGCGTCCGCGGTGATGACGAACGCGTGCGGGTGCAGCTTGACGATCGTGCCGTCGATCGGGGCGATCGCCTCGACGACGCCGTCCCGGGTCGGGTCGATCGCCATGCCGGGTCCGACGAGCTCCGCACCGAAGACCGGGTCGGGCACGTCGGCCATCGCGCGCACGACACCGCCGATCGGTGCGAGCACGGTGAGAGGTGCGGCCATCAGCGCAGGTCCTCGATGTCCGAGGCGAGCGTGTCGGCCTCGGGCCCGACGACGACCTGCACCGCGGTGCCGGACCGCATGACGCCGTACGCGCCGGTCGCCTTGAGTGCCGCCTCGTCGACGAGCGACGGGTCGACGACCTCGACCCGCAGCCGCGTGATGCACGGCTCGAGGTCGACGATGTTCGCGTCTCCGCCGAGAGCCGCGAGAATCTGCTCCGCCTTGCTCATGCGCTTCTCCTTGCTGACCGACGGCAGCCCAGTTGCCGCGCGTCCCGATTGTTCACAACAGCTCCTCGAGGTCCGTCGCGATGGTGTCGACGTTCGGCCCCATGACGACCTGGACCACATGACCCGAGATCATGACGCCGTGGGCGCCCGCCGCTCGCAGGGCCTTCACGTCCACGACGGCTGTGTCGTGGACCTCGGACCTCAGCCGCGTGGTGCACGGCTCGATCTCGATGATGTTCGCCACGCCACCCAGTGCCGCAAGGATGTCCGCTGCCTGCTCGCTCACACCGTTCCGCCCCTCGCTCATCCCACGAACTCCGTCGTCGCGGGTTCTGCCGTCAGGTCGCTCGAGGTCCGCTTGGGAGTCAGCGCGCGCTTGGGCGCGCGCAGCGGGACCCAGAGCACGTAGCGGTCGGCCCGGTAGGTCGACCGTGAGTACACGCAGGCCGTCTCGCCGGCGAAGGTCCGTCGAGCGAGCCGCAGGACGGCCCGGCCGGGCGCGACGCCCAGCAGCTCGGCGTCCTGCGCGTCGACCTCGGTCGCGGACACGGTGTCCTCGCCCCAGTCGGGCTCGAGGCCGCGCCGCCGCAGCTCGCCGTAGATGCTGTCCGGCACGGCGTCGTCGAAGAATCCCGGCACCAGCTCGCACGAGAGCCACGACTGCTCGATCGCCATGGGCACGCCGTCCGCGAACCGCACCCGGTGCAGCGAGTAGACCCGCTCCCCGGGGAGGATGTCGAGCGCGTCGGCGATGTCCGGTGTGGCGGCGACGATCTCGGCCTCGAGGACCTTCGACGACGGCTCCATGCCGCGCCGCGCCATCTCCTCGCCGAACGACGCGAGGCGCACCTCGAGGTCGACCTTGGTGGGGGCGACGAACGTGCCGCGGCCCTGCTCCCGGTCCAGGAGCCCCTCGACGACGAGCGCGTCGACCGCTTGGCGGACCGTCATCCGCGAGACGCCGAACTGCTCGCAGAGCAGCCGCTCGGAGGGGATGGTGTCCCCCGCCGAGAGCTCGTGCGTGACGAGCGAGCGAAGGTAGTCCCGGACGCGCACGTACTTCAGAACCGAGCGACCCACCTTGGTCCCTTCGCTGCGCGACTCGTGCTGACGGCCGAAGCATGCCGCCCTTGACACCGGATGCACCATTCCATCATGGTTGCGACAACTGGTCCAGACATCTAGCGCACTAGATCGCCACATGCTTCCCGGTCTGGACGAGGGAGTGCCGGTGCCCACCGGCTCACGGCCCGCACACAATGAGGAGTGCACCTGTCATGACCGCCATCACCGCCCCCGCGTCACGCGAGAAGCGCGGCATACCCGGGCTCGCCCAGCTCCAGCGCATCGGCCGCTCGCTCATGCTGCCCATCGCCTCGTTGCCCGCCGCAGCTCTGCTGCTGCGGCTCGGGCAGCCCGACATGCTCGGCAAGGACGGGCTCGCCGGCGCGTGGGGCGACTGGCTCCTGCCGGTGGCCGACGCGCTCGGCGCTGCCGGCAACGCACTGTTCGCCAACCTCCCCCTGCTCTTCGCCCTCGGCGTGGCGGTCGGGTACGCCCGCAAGTCCGACGGCTCGACGGGCCTCGCCGCCCTCATCGGGTACCTCGTGTTCAAGGGAGTCTCCGACGCCCTGTCCCCCTACGTCCTCGGCAAGCCGGTCGGCGACGCCAAGCAGGAGCTGATCAACTACGGGGTGCTCGGCGGCATCGTCATGGGCCTCGTCGCGGCGCTCCTCTATCAGAAGTACTCGCGGATCAAGCTGCCGGCCTACCTGGCGTTCTTCGGCGGCCGGCGGTTCGTGCCGATCGTCACCGCGGGCATGGCGATCGTCGTCGCGGTGATCGGCGCCCTCGTCTACAAGTGGTTCGACTCCGGCCTGACGTCCGTCGGCTCCTGGGTCACGGGCTCGACGATCATCGGGGCATTCGTCTACGGCACCGCGAACCGGCTGCTCGTCCCGATCGGCCTGCACCACCTGCTCAACTCGCTGCCGTGGTTCCAGTTCGGCGCCTACACCGACGCGAGCGGCAAGGTCTGGAACGGCGACATCGCCCGGTTCCTGCACGGCGACCCGACCGCCGGAACCTTCATGACCGGCTTCTTCCCGATCATGATGTTCGCCCTGCCTGCCGCTGCCCTCGCGTTCGTGCACACCGCCAAGCCCGGCAAGCGCAAGGTCATCATGGGCATCATGGGCTCGGCCGCGCTCGTCTCGTTCGTCACCGGGGTCACCGAGCCGCTCGAGTTCTCGTTCCTGTTCCTCGCCTACCCGCTGTACGTGATCCACGCGGTGCTCACCGGCACGTCGCTCGCTCTCGTCAACTGGCTCGGCATCCACGACGGGTTCGGGTTCTCCGCGGGCGTGATCGACTACCTGCTCAACTTCCGGATCGCCACGCACCCGCTGTGGATCATCCCGATCGGCCTGGCCTACGGGGCGATCTATTACTTCCTGTTCCGGTTCGTCATCACCCGCTGGAACCTCCGGACGCCGGGACGCGAGGAGGACGACGCGACGGTCGACCCCAACAACGTCCTGGTCGACCAGCCGGACGACGAGCCCGTCAAGGCGGCTCGCCCCGCCACCCCGGCAGCAGGCAGCACGTCCGCCTGACGTCCGAGGCCCGGCCGGAGCGTGAGCCCCGGCCGGGCCTCGGCACGCCCCCTGATCTGAACCGCTCGAACCGATCGAACCGCGAGGATGCGATGCCGACCGACGAATCTCAGCAGCACCGGCTCACCGGCATCGGCGTCAGTCCCGGCCGCGCCTCCGGTCCGGTCGTCGCGATGCCGGATCCCGTCGCGGAGCCCCCCGCGGGCGCGACCCTCGCCCCGGATGCGGATCTCGACCAGGCTGCCGAGCGCATCGCGACCGCCGCGCACAGCGCCCAGACCGGGCTCGAGGAGGCTGCCGCCCGTGCGAGCGGCGCCGCGCGGGAGGTCCTCGAGACCACCGCGATGATGGCCGCGGACCCGACGCTCGTCGCCGCGGCCCAGCGCCTCGTCCGCGAGACCCGCCTCGAACCCGCCCGCGCGGTCTGGCAGGCGGCCGCCGACGTGATCGCTCAGCTCGCGGCGCTCGGCGGGTACATGGCCGAGCGCACGCGCGACGTCGCCGACGTACGGGACCGCATCGTCGCCGCCCTGACGGGCCAGGCGCCCCC
>DASVMA010000111.1:0-4514 GCA_036384595.1 Cellulomonas sp.
GCGCGTGCTCGGGGCGGCCGTCGGCGGTCGACGCGACGCCCCACGAGATCGCGGCGCCGTGCGCGAGCGGGAACTTCCGCATGGTCCGCGCCAGGGTCCGCTTGACCTCGTCGCGGGGGATCCCGATGGTCACGAGGCAGAACTCGTCGCCGCCGAGCCGGGCCGCGGTCGTCCCCGGCAGCTGGTCCTGGGCGCGGCGCAGCACGTCGCCGACGCTGCGCAGCAGGTCGTCGCCCGCGTCGTGGCCGAACTCGTCGTTCACGCGCTTGAGGCCGTCGACGTCGCACATGACGACGCACATCTCCAGGTCGGACATGAGGGCGATCTCAGCGGCGTGGTCGGCGACGCGACGGTTGCCGAGACCGGTCAAGGGGTCGTCGGCGACGAGGTGCCGGACCTGCTCGTCGAGGTCGACGCGCACCAGGGCACCCGCGGTGAGCGCGGCGACCACCTCGGCGGTCGCGACGTCGTCGACCTCGAACAGCGGCTGCCCGACGTCCCTCGTCGCGACGATCTGGCCCCAGACGCGCCCGTTGACGACGATCGGCGCGCCGAGCCCGCTGACCTGACCCGAGGCCCGCAGCGCGGCGCACTCGACGGGGTCGCCCCAGTCGGCGCCGGAACCGTCCGGGGCGTGCGCGACCCAGCTGCTGTGGTCACGGATGAGGGTGCGCAGGGCGGGTCGGTCCTCGGAGCGGACGGTGACCCGGGTCGGTCCGGTCGTGCTGCCGCTCTTGAGGTCCTCGGAGGGCGCCGGGTAGACGGCCAGGGTGCGGCACGTGTCCTGCTCGATGCGGGACACCGAGATGGACCGGGCACCCAGGAGCTCGTGCGCGAGCTCTGCGGTCGCGTCGACCACCTCGCTGATCTTCTCCGCGCGGTCGAGCCGGTGCGCTGCGAGCGCGAGCCCACGCACGCCGGCCACGGCGGGGGCCGCCGACCGTCGCCCTCGGGCTCCCTCGCTGGCGCGTTCCACCCAGTCATCATGGTGCACTGCGGGGGTCACGTGATCCGTCATCCCCTGATCAGTGGCGTACGTCCCTCGGACGCGCGCGCATGCGGGGTCACACGTGCTCGAGGACGTAGATCCGCGGGTGGTGCCCCTTGGCGAACACGCGCAGCTCGGCGCGTACCCGCCAGTGCGCGTCGGCCTCGCGGATGCAGCGCTCCATGATCTTGATCTCGTGCGTGAGGACGACGAGGTGGGCTCCCGGCGCCGCGACCTCGTGGGCCACCCGCAGCAGGTCGGAGTGCAGTGCGGGGTTCGTGACGTGCGAGCCGTGCAGCGCACCCCACGGGGGGTCGGCCAGCACGAGGTCGAACGGGCCGGCGTCGCGCCACGAGCCGCCCGCGGCTGTCACGTCGCCACGGGTGACCGTGGCCCGGTCGGCAAGACCCGCCGCCGCGAGGTTCTCCTCGGTCGCGCTGACCGCATCGGGGTCGAGGTCCACGCCGACCGCGGTCGCGGCGGGTCCCGCGAGCAGCCGCTCGATGAGCAGGGTGCCCGAGCCGCACATGAGGTTGGCGACGCGGTCGTCCGCCTGGGTCCCGACGAGCTGGACGATGGCGGCCGCGATGGTCGCGTTGACCGCTCCCGGGAAGTCGGCGACCCGCCACGGACGCGCGGACAGCGGGCGCCCGCCGAGTCGCACGAGCACGTCCCAGCCGGCCTCGTCCGTCGGTGCACGCGTCGCGCCGGGCTGCGGGGCGTTCCGTGGGGTGCGGCGGAAGCGGACGACGACCTCGCCCTCCGCGTCGTCGTGCACGAGGCCCGTCGCGTGGGCGAGCTCCGCGGCGAGGCGCTGGAACACCGAGGAGTCGTGGCCGGCGGCCTCGAACCGGAACGTGCGCGCCGCCCCGAGCCGGACGGATCTCGCCATCGCATCGGCGATGCGCGGCAGGTGCTCGCCGCTCGTCAGGGACTTGGGTCGCGGCACGTCGAACGTGAGCACGAGGAACACCGCGACGGCCGTGCGCAGGGTCAGGGCGCGCTCGAGGCGACCCGCGTGGTCGACGAGCAGGGCGTCCTCGCGACCGGGGACCGGACGGGGCGGGCGGGCGGGCGCGAGGCGCTCCGTGATCTCGTCGGCCACGATCTCGCCCAGACCCGGCAGGAAGGTGACCTCGAGCCGCTGCGTGACGGGCCGGTAGGACGCGCGTGCAGGTCCGCGCAACGGTGCGCGACCTGTCGACCGGACAGGTCCGCGCGCCGCGGGGCGCTGTGAGGCGCGAGGAGGCGTCACCGCGGTCAGACGCTGACGGGGACGCGTGCGCCGACTGCCCGCAGCACGAACGTGACAGTGGCCTCGACCGCCGCGTCGCGAGCCGGGCCGTCGTCGGGCACGCGGCGGCTCGACAGGCACGCGTTGACGAGCGGGACCGTCGTGTCGACGTCCTGCTCGGGGAACGCGCCGGACGTGATGCCCACGGTGAGGATGCGCCGGAGGACCTGCTCGACGAGCACGACGTGCGCGCGCACCCGCTGCTGCGTCGCGGGCGACAGGAGCGAACGCAGGTCCGGGCCCGGGGCGAGGTGGTAGACGCGCCTGAGCCGGGCCTGCGCGCGCACGTACGCGCTGAGCTGGTCGGTCGGGTCCTCGACGTCCGCGAGCGAGCGCTCGAGCGTCTCGACGTAGCGCTCGGTCTCGTCCGTGATGAACGCGACGAGGAGCGACTCCTTGTCGGGGAAGTGGTTGTACACCGCGGTCCGGCCGATCCCCGCGGCCGCAGCGACGTCCGCGAGCGTGATGACGTCGAAGCCGCGGTCCGCCATGAGCGTCGACAGCGCGGCGAAGAGTCGCCGACGGGTCTGCTCGCGGTGCTCGTGCAGGGACCCGCCGATGATCTTGGGCATGCTGACATCCTCGCACGATCTGTCACTTCCCCCAGACGCCGACCGGGCGCCCCTAGGCAGCGCAGCGGCACCGTCCTACGGTGGCCCCATCCCGACGGAGGAGATGCTCGTGGAACCCCGTGTGACGCTGCTGACCCTCGGCGTGCGGGACGTCGCCCGCGCGCGACGGTTCTACGTCGACGCGCTCGGCTGGCCCGCGCTGCTGGTGGCGGACGAGATCGTCATGGTCCGGGTCGACCCTGGGCTCGTGCTCTCGCTGTGGGACCTCGAGGCCATGCGCGCGGAGGTCGGGACGGTCGGCGACCCCGCGACGGCGTCGATCACGCTGGCCCACAACGTTCCCGACCCGGCCGCGGTCACGCGGGTGCTCGACGAGGCTGTCGCGGCGGGCGGGACGCTGGTGCGGCCCGGGGAGCAGCGGGAGTGGGGCGGGTTCAGCGGCTACTTCGCGGACCTGGACGGCTACCGGTGGGAGGTCGCGCACAACCCGGGTCTCGTCGTCACGCCCGACGGCACGGTCACTCTGGGACCGGCGGGCTAGGGTCCCGTCAGCGCTGGGGCTTCGCGGCCCGCTGCGCGTCGCGCGTGGCGACCCGCTCCTCTTCCTTGCGGACCGCCTCCTGGATCTCGCGCTCGCGCACGAGCCAGTTCGGCCGCTCGTCCCGCAGGTCGTTGATCTGCTCGGTCGTCAGCGCGTCCGTGACGCCGCCACGTGCGAGACCGGCGATCGACACCCCGAGCCGGGTCGCGATGACCGGGCGCGGGTGCGGCCCGTTCTGGCGCAGCTCGACGAGCCACTCGGGCGGGTTCTCCTGGAGGGCGTCGACCTCGTCGGTCCTGTGGTCCCGCTCCTGGAACTCCGCGGGCGTCGCCGGCAGGTACACACCCAGCTTCTTGGCCGCCGTGGCGGGCTTCATCGTCTGGGTGCTCTTCTTGGCGCTCATGGTCCCAGGGTATCGACCGGCGCAGGCCGCCGTGCACCGGTCCCGGTAGCGTGACCGTGTGCCAGAGCCCGCCGTCACCGCCCCCGAGGTCTTCCGGCTCGCCATCGTCCCCGGGGTGACACCGGGCAAGTGGGTCGGGACGTGGCGCGAGCGCCTGCCCGACGTCGCACTCGAGCTGGTGCACGTGACCGCGCTCGACGGCGGTGACGTGCTGCGCTCCGGAGCGGCCGACGCCGGGCTCGTGCGGCTGCCGGTCGACCGCACCGGGCTCTCCGTCATCCCGCTCTACACCGAGGTGCCGGTCGTCGTCGTGCCGGTGGACCACGCGATCACGGCCTTCGCCGACGTCGCCGTCGCGGACCTGGCCGACGAGGTCGTGCTGCACCCGCTCGACGACCTGCTCGCCTGGGAACAGCTGCCGGGCACACCCGCGGCCGAGCGTCCCGCCACGACGGGGGACGCCGTCGAGCTCGTCGCGGCCGGGATCGGTGTGCTCGTCGTCCCGCAGTCGCTCGCACGCCTGCACCACCGCCGCGACGTGACCTACCGCCCGGTCACGGACGGTCCGGGGTCGCAGGTCGCGCTCGCCTGGGTCGAGGAGCGGACGACCGACCTCGTCGAGGAGCTCGTCGGCATCGTCCGGGGCCGGACCGCCCGCAGCTCCCGGGGCCGGGTGCCGCGGGTGCCGGAGCCCGAGGCCGCCCCGGGAGCTGCGG
>DASVMA010000112.1:0-4486 GCA_036384595.1 Cellulomonas sp.
GCCCGCCGTGACCGCTGAGCCACCCGCTCCGACGTCGGGCACCGATCCCGAGCCGACCGCGCTGGCCCTCGCCTCACCGGTCGCCACGGCGCAGCCCGCGACGGCCCCGTACGCCGAGGCCGCGGCCACGCACCACACGCCCGAGCCTGCCGTCGAGCCGACCGACGACGTGCAGAAGCTCCGCGGCCCCGCCGCCCGCGTCGTGGCGAACATGGAGGCGAGCCTCGAGGTCCCGACGGCGACCTCGGTGCGTGCGATCCCGGCCAAGCTCATGGTCGACAACCGCATCGTCATCAACAACCACCTGTCCAGGACCCGCGGCGGCAAGATCTCCTTCACGCACCTGATCGGGTTCGCGCTCGTCGAGGCCCTCGCGGACATGCCCGCGATGAACACCGCCTACACGCTCCTCGCCGACAAGCCGGCGGTGCTGACGCCCGCGCACGTCAACCTCGGGCTCGCGATCGACCTCGCCAAGCCCGACGGCACCCGCCAGCTGCTCGTCCCGAGCATCAAGAAGGCCGACACGCTCGACTTCGCGCAGTTCTGGAGCGCGTACGAGGACGTCGTCCGCCGCGCGCGCGGCAACAAGCTGACGGTCGAGGACTTCGCCGGCACGACGATCTCGCTGACGAACCCGGGCACCATCGGCACGGTCCACTCGGTCCCGCGCCTCATGGCCGGGCAGGGCACGATCATCGGCGTCGGCGCCATGGACTACCCGGCGGAGTTCGCCGGGACCTCCGAGGACCAGCTCAACCGCATGGGCGTGTCGAAGGTCCTCACGATCACCTCGACGTACGACCACCGCATCATCCAGGGCGCGCAGTCGGGCGACTTCCTGCGCATCCTCGGGGTCAAGCTGCTCGGGAGCGACGGCTTCTACGACCGCGTGTTCGCGGCCCTGCGCGTCCCGTACGAGCCGGTGCGGTGGGTCCGCGACTCGTCCAACGACCCGGACGCCGAGGCGATCAAGCCGGCCCGGATCGCCGAGCTGATCCACTCCTACCGCTCGCGCGGCCACCTCATGGCCGACACCGACCCGCTCGCCTACCGCCAGCGCAAGCACCCGGACCTCGACATCCAGTCGCACGGCCTGACGTTGTGGGACCTCGACCGCACGTTCCCGACCGGCGGCTTCACGGGCAAGCCGCGCGCCCGGATGCGCGAGGTCCTGGGACTGCTGCGCGACTCCTACTGCCGGTCCGTCGGCGTCGAGTACATGCACCTGCAGGACCCACGCCAGCGCCGCTGGCTCCAGGAGCGCCTCGAGTCCGGGTACGCGCGCACCCCGCGTGAGGACCAGCTGCGCATCCTGCGCCGGCTCAACGCCGCGGAGGCGTTCGAGACGTTCCTGCAGACGAAGTACGTCGGGCAGAAGCGCTTCTCGCTCGAGGGCGGCGAGGCGGTCATCCCGCTGCTCGACGCGATCCTGTCGAAGGCCGCGGACGGCGGTCTCGACGAGGTCGGCATCGGCATGGCCCACCGCGGCCGGCTCAACGTGCTCGCGAACATCGCGGGCAAGAGCTACGGCCAGATCTTCAGCGAGTTCGAGGGCAACCAGGACCCGAAGTCGGTCCAGGGCTCGGGCGACGTCAAGTACCACCTCGGCACCGAGGGCACGTTCACCGCGGAGTCCGGCGCGACCACGCAGGTCTACCTCGCGGCGAACCCGTCCCACCTCGAGGCCGTGGACCCGGTGCTCGAGGGCATCGTGCGCGCCAAGCAGGACCGGATCGACCTCGGCGGCGACGGGTTCTCCGTGCTGCCGATCCTGATCCACGGTGACGCGGCGTTCGCGGGCCAGGGCGTCGTGTTCGAGACGCTCAACCTGTCCCAGCTGCGCGGCTACCGCACCGGCGGCACGATCCACGTCATCATCAACAACCAGGTGGGCTTCACGACCGGCGCCTCGTCGTCGCGGTCCTCGCAGTACGCGACCGACGTGGCCAAGGGCCTGCAGGTGCCGATCTTCCACGTCAACGGGGACGACCCGGAGGCGTGCGTGCGCGTCGCCGAGCTCGCGTTCGAGTACCGCGAGCAGTTCGACCGCGACGTCATCGTGGACATGGTCTGCTACCGCCGTCGCGGCCACAACGAGGGCGACGACCCGTCGATGACGCAGCCGCTCATGTACAACCTGATCGAGGCCAAGCGCTCGGTGCGCAAGCTCTACACCGAGACCCTCGTCGCACGCGGGGACATCACGGTCGACGAGGCCGAGCACGTCCTGCGGGACTACCAGACGCAGCTCGAGCGGGTCTTCAGCGAGACGCGTGAGGGTGGCTACACCCCGCCGCCGTCGAGCGAGCCGGTCGCCGGGCTCGAACGCCCGGAGTCGCAGCTCGAGGACGCGGGCGTCATGGTCGGCTGGAAGACGGCCGTCGACGCGAGCGTGCTCGAGCGCATCGGCCGCGCGCACATCCGGCCGCCCGAGGGCTTCACGATCCACCCCAAGCTCGCCCAGCTGCTCGCCAAGCGCGAGCAGATGTCGCGCGAGGGCGGGATCGACTGGGGCTACGGCGAGCTGCTGGCCTTCGGGTCGCTGCTCATCGAGGGCACGCCCGTGCGCCTCGCGGGGCAGGACTCGCGGCGCGGGACGTTCGTGCAGCGGCACGCCGTCATGCACGACCGCCAGACCGGTGCCGAGTGGACGCCCCTGCTCTACCTGTCCGCGGACCAGGCGAAGTTCTGGATCTACGACTCGTCCCTGAGCGAGTACGCGGCCCTCGGCTTCGAGTACGGCTACTCGGTCGAGCGCCCGGACGCGCTCGTCCTGTGGGAGGCGCAGTTCGGCGACTTCGTCAACGGCGCCCAGACGGTCATCGACGAGTTCATCTCCTCGGCCCAGCAGAAGTGGGGCCAGCACTCGTCGGTCGTCCTGCTCCTGCCGCACGGCTACGAGGGCCAGGGACCCGACCACTCGTCGGCACGCATCGAGCGGTTCCTGCAGATGTGCGCCGAGGACAACCTCACGGTGGCGCAGCCGTCGACCCCTGCTTCGCACTTCCACCTGCTGCGGCGCCAGGCCTACGACCGACCGCGTCGGCCCCTCGTCGTGTTCACGCCGAAGTCGATGCTGCGGCTCAAGGCTGCTGCGTCCGACGTCGCCGACTTCACGTCCGGCACGTTCCGGACGGTCATCGGGGACGACGTGGCGGCGACGCGCGCGAATCAGGTCGACCGCGTGGTGCTCTGCTCGGGCAAGGTCTACTGGGACCTGCTCGCACACCGCACCGAGATCGGCGACGAGAGGACGGCGATCGTCCGCCTCGAGCAGCTGTACCCGCTCGACGGTGACACGCTCGCCGAGGTCCTCGCGCCGTACGGCGACACCGAGCTCGTGTGGGTCCAGGACGAGCCCGAGAACCAGGGTCCGTGGACCCACGTGTCGATGCACCTGCCGCAGGTCGTGGGCCGTCCGGTCCGGGTCGTGTCGCGGGCGGCGTCGGCGTCACCGGCGGCCGGCCGGGCCAAGCAGCACCAGGCCGAGCAGGCTGCCCTCCTCGAGGGCGCGTTCGCACGGTGAGGCTCCGGCGCGCCCGGCGATGACCGCGGCCTGGCGCGCCCTGCCTGCGACACTGGGGCCGACACGCGTGGCGCCGCCGTGCTCGCAGCCTGGCCGTTCCGCGTACCCGACTGCCGAGGAGTGATGACTGTGGGCGACCTGCCGCTGCGCCTGGCGGTGATCGGCGACGAGCTGGTCGCTGGTGTGGGCGATCAGAAGGGCCTCGGCTGGGTCGGACGCGTCGCAGCCCGCACGCATGCCCCGTCGCCCCTCACGGTCCTCACGCTCGCCGTGCCCGGCGAGACCAGCACCGCCCTCGGCGCGCGCTGGGAGGACGAGGTCGACCGCCGCCTGTCCCCCGAGGCGGACAACCGGATCGTCGTGGCGCTCGGTCGCGCGGACGTCGACGCGGGGCTGTCGCTCGCGCGCAGCCGGCTCAACCTCGCGAACATCCTCGACATCGCCGAGCAGCGCCGGATCGGCACGTTCGTCGTCGGTCCTCCGCCGGGGCGCGCGGCGGACGGCGACAAGATCGCGGACCTGTCCGGCGCCTACGGCGACGTCGCGACACGCCGCCGGGTCCCCTACGTGGACACGTACACCCCGCTGGCGGCGCACGAGCAGTGGCTCGGCGACCTCGCTGCGGGCGACGGGGTCCTGCCCGGCCAGGCGGGCTACGGGCTCATGGCCTGGCTCGTGCTGCACACGGGGTGGCACGGCTGGCTCGGGCTGCCCGACGACGCCGTCTGAGCAGGCCTCACCCGGCCCGAGCCGGGCCGGGTGAACCGCTCACTGCAGCGTCGCCCGAACAGCGGTGCGGGCGCTCTCGAGCACGGTCCGCAGGGTGTCGACGGTCAGCTGCGGGACTCCGTCGACCGCATCGACCCTGCGCAGCTCGGCTCGCAGGTCGTCGCGGAACCTCTGGAGCATCGCCTCGCTCTCGGCCCAACGGACGTGCGACGCGGTGCGGGCGTCATC
>DASVMA010000113.1:0-2779 GCA_036384595.1 Cellulomonas sp.
CCGTGGGCGCGGGCGGCGCTGACCTCGCGCTGCCGTCGCTCGCGGGCGGGGCCGAGCACGACGACCTGTTCGCGATCCCGACGTCGCACCGCGCGGTCGTCGTCGTCGGTCCCGTGCGCTCGGTGCGCGGCGACCCGCTCGGCATCGCGCGCCGCACGCTGCGCTGGACCGACCCGGTCGAGCTGTTCGTGCACCCGGCACTCGTCGCGCTGACGGGGTCGAGCGCGGGCGTGCTGCGCGATCTTGAGGGTCAGGCGACCCGTGACCTGTCGGACAGCGACCTGTCGTTCCACGCGCTGCGCGACTACGTCGCAGGCGACGACCGCCGCTACATCCACTGGCGCACGACCGCGCGCCGTGGCGTGCTCATGGTCAAGCAGTTCGAGGACACGCGCCGGACGCAGACCGTCCTCGCGCTGTCGACCGACCCCCGCGACTTCGAGGACGACGACGAGATCGAGCTGGGCGTCTCGACGATCGCCTCGATCGGGGTGCAGACCCTGCGTGAACAGCGCGACCTCGTGGTGCTCGCCGGGCCGGGGCGACTGCGCGCCTCGTCCCCACCGCGGCTGCTCGACGACTGCTCGGCGGTCTCGGTCGAGGTCGGGGGGACGGGCGTCTCGGGCCTGGGGCGACGGATCGCTCGAGAGGCGCCCTCGGCGTCGGTCGCCGTGCTCGTCACCGGGTCGGTGCCGACTCCCGCCGACCTGCGCGCAGCCGCCCGGCACGTGCCGGTGGGCACCCGGACGCTCGTGCTCGCGTGCTGCCCGGGCGCCGAGATCAGCGTCCGGACGCAGGGCTCGCTGAGCATCGGGACCGTCGGCGCGCTCGACGACCTGCCGCGCGTGCTGCGCAGAGTGGTCGGCTGATGGCACGCGGGGCTTCGGGCGCTCCACGGAGAGGCGCACGAGCCGGCGTCGACCTCGTCGTCCTGGTCGGCGGGCTCGGGTGCGCCCTGGCGCCGCTCGTGCCTGCGTTCGGACTGCGTGCGCTGGCCCCGGCAGTCGTCGGTGGCCTCGTGCTCGGCACGGGTGCGGCCGCGCTGGGTGCGTGGCGCCGCTGGTCCGCGGTGAGCGTCGTGGCCGTGGTCGTGGTCGCGTACTTCCTTGCCGGCGGCGCTCTGGTCGCTCCCCGGACGACGGTGGCCGGGTTCGTCCCGACGGTGGGCACGCTCGGCGACCTCGCGACCGGGGCCGCGACCTCCTGGAAGCAGGTCCTGACCCTGCAGCCCCCGCTCGGTGCGACCGGGACGCTGCTCGCCGCCCCGTTCCTGCTCGCTCTCGTCGGGGCGGCTGCGGCGACGGCCATGACCTTGCGCGTCCGGACCCCGGCGCGCGCGGCGCTTGCGGCTACCGTGCCCGCTGCGGGCCTCGTCGGTGCGATCGTCCTCGGGACGCGGCAGACGGTCGCCCCCGTCGCCGCTGGGCTCGCGCTCACGGTCGTGCTTCTCGTGTGGGCCGCCTGGCGCGCCCAGACGCTGCGTCCGCGCAGGATCGTCGCCCTCGTCGTGCTCGCCGGGGTCTCCGTCGCGGGCGGCGTGCTGGGTGCACCGGTGGTCATGGGTACGACCGACCGCTACGTCGTGCGTGACGTGCTCGTGCCGCCGTTCGACCCGCGCGACTACCCGAGCCCGCTGTCGGCGTTCCGCAAGTTCGTCAAGGAGGCCGACACGACCCTGCTGACGGTCACGGGCCTGCCGGTCGGTGCGCGGCTGCGGCTCGCCACGCTCGACCAGTTCGACGGGGTCGTGTGGAACGTCGCCGGCGACGGCTCGGCGGAGGGGTCGGGCGAGTTCCGGCGCGTCGGTGCGACCATCCCCACCGACGTCCGCGGTACGAGGGCACGGGTCGGGATCGAGGTCGGCGGGCTCACCGGCGTGTGGCTGCCGACGGTCGGTCAGGCGACCGCGGTCACGTTCGCGGACGACGCGGTCGCCGGTGACCTGCGCTTCAACGACGCGACCGGCGGCGGGGTCCTCACGCGGGGGCTCACGCCGGGGCTGACCTACACCCTCGACGTCGTCGTCCCCGCGGTTCCCGACGACGCCACCATCGGCGGGGCGGGCGCTGCTCCCGTGACGCTGCCGGCACTGTCCGGCGTGCCGGACGCCGTCGACGCGAAGGCCGCCGAGGTCGCCCGGAACGCAGGGACGCCGGTGCAGATCGCCCGCAGCCTGCAGAAGGCGCTCGCCGAGGGTGGCTACTTCAGCCACGGCCTCACCGAGTCCGGGGACTACCCCTCGGTCTCGGGGCACGGTGCCGACCGGGTGGCAGCGCTGCTCGGGTCGGACCTCATGGTCGGCGACGGTGAGCAGTACGCGTCGGCGATGGCACTGATGGCACGCCAGATGGGCCTGCCGGCCCGTGTCGTGCTCGGCTTCGTCCCCACCGACGACCAGCGGGCGGGCGACGTCGTCACGGTCACCGCGGGCGACGTCCAAGCCTGGGTCGAGATCGCCTTCAGCGGGTACGGCTGGGTCCCCTTCGACCCGACCCCGCCGCGCACACAGACACCCCAGAAGGACTCGGCGACCACGGCGGCAGACCCTCAGCCCCAGGTCGTCCAGCCACCGCCCGCGCCACCCGAGCCGGTCGCGGCGCCGAACGACGACACCGAGCAGCCGCAGGCGCAGGACTCCAAGAAGCCCGTGGTGACCGAGTCCGCCTGGCGGCGGGTCGCCCTCGTCGCGGGGGTCGCTTCGGTACCGATCGCCGTTCTCGGCGGCCCGCTGGTCCTCGTCGTCGCGCTCAAGGCACGTCGGCGCCGGCGACGTCGTCGG
>DASVMA010000114.1:0-8235 GCA_036384595.1 Cellulomonas sp.
CCGCGCCCACCGACGGTCCGACGGCCACCACCGCCGGCAGCGCGCCGAGCTCGGCCGCTCCGCGCCCTGCCGACGTCCCGACGGCGGACCGCACCGCCATCGTGACCGCCGAGGACCAGGCGGGCTACGCGTTCGAGGTCATCGCGGCGAAGCTCGACGACCCCAGCCGCTCATCGGCGAGGTCGTTCGCTGCGGCGCACCGCGCACGGGCGGAGACGTGGGCGTCCCAGTGGGGGCTCGACGGCACCGCCACCGACCCCCGACGCGCGACGTACGCGCTCCCTGCGGGTCTCGACGACCCCGCGACCGCTCGCGCGCTCGCTCAGCGCCTCGAGGTGGGGCTCACCACGACGTACGCGAGCGCGGTGGCGGACAGCGCACGCGCCGCCAGGCCCGAGCTCATCGCCGCGCTCCTCGCCGCTGCTGCCGACGCGGCCACCTGGGGAGTGCCGACGTCGGCCTTCCCCGGCCTGCCCGAGCGGGTCGGCTGACCCGTCCCGACTCGGCGACGAGCGGCCTCGGCGTCCCCGCAGCGGCCGTCATGGCGACGCCCAGCACGACCCGACGAACCCGCCGGGTCGTGCTGGGCGCAGCTCAGCGCGCGAGGAGTCCGTCGACGAGCTCGGCGACCCTGTCCGCCGCGACCGCGACGGGGACCTGCTCCGTACCGCTGCCGTCCTCGGCCGCGACCCGCGGCCGCACCTCGACGACACCCTCGGCCAGCCCGCGTCCGACGACGACCACGAGAGGCACGCCCAGGAGCTCGGCATCCGCGAACTTCACGCCGGGCGACACCTTGGGACGGTCGTCGTACAGGACCTCGATCCCCCGCGCCGACAGGGTCGTCGCGAGGGCCTCGGCTGCCTCGAACACCCCGGCGTCCCGGCCCGTGGCAACCACGTGGACGTGCGCGGGGGCCACCCCGGCCGGCCAGGCGAGCCCGCGGTCGTCGTGGTTGGCCTCGGCGAGCGCGGCGAGCACGCGCGTGACGCCGATGCCGTAGGAGCCCATCGTCACGACGACCGACTTGCCGTTCTGGTTGAGGACCGACAGCCCGAGCGCCTGGGCGTACTTGCGCCCGAGCGCGAAGATGTGGCCGATCTCGATGCCGCGTGCGAGCTCGAGCGGGCCCGAACCGTCCGGTGCCGGGTCTCCGGCGCGGACGTCGGCGGCCTCGACGGTGCCGTCGGCCGTGAAGTCGCGACCCGCGACCAGGTCGAAGACGTGCCGGCCGGGCTCGTTGGCGCCGGTGATCCACCGGGTCCCTGCCACGACGCGCGGGTCGAGGAGGTACCGCACCGCGCGGCGCCCCTCGTCGCCCACCGCGGTCCCGTCGACGTTCGGTCCCAGCACCGCCGGCCCGAGGTAGCCCTTGACCAGCTCGGGATGGGCGGCGAAGTCCGCCTCCCCGGCCGCCTCGACCTCGGCGGGCGCGACCGAGGCCTCGAGACGCTTGAGGTCGACGTCACGGTCCCCGGGCAGGCCGACGACGAGCAGCGTGCGCTCCCCCGTCGGCTGGACGAGTGCCAGCACGACGTTCTTCAGCGTGTCGGCAGCGGCCCACGGCCGGTCGGCGCGCGGGAAGCGCTCGTTCGCGACTGCGACGAGCGTGTCGATGGTCGGGGTGTCGGGAGTGTCCTCGACGTGCGCGGAGGGCGCGTCGTCGAACGCGATCGCGTCCGGGACGACCGTGGTGACCGCCTCGACGTTCGCGGCGTACCCGCCCGGGGACCGCACGAACGTGTCCTCGCCGATCGGCGTCGGGGTGAGGAACTCCTCGCTGCGCGAGCCGCCCATCGCACCTGACGTCGCCGCCACGATCACGTAGTCGAGACCGAGCCGGGTGAAGATCCGCTCGTAGGCGTCCCGCTGACGCTGGTAGGACGCCGCGAGCCCGTCGTCGTCGACGTCGAACGAGTAGGCGTCCTTCATGATGAACTCGCGCCCGCGGATGAGGCCGGCGCGGGGGCGGGCCTCGTCGCGGTACTTCGTCTGGATCTGGTACAGCGCGAGGGGCAGGTCCTTGTACGACGAGTACAGGTCCTTGACCAGCAGCGTGAACACCTCCTCGTGCGTGGGCGCGAGCAGGTAGTCACCGCCCTTGCGGTCCTTGAGCCGGAAGATGTTCGGGCCGTACTCGGTCCACCGCCCCGTCGCCTCGTACGGCTCACGCGGCAGCAGCGCCGGGAAGTGCACCTCCTGGGCGCCGGCCTCGGCCATCTCCTCGCGGACGACGGCCTCGACCTTGGCCAGGACGCGCAGCCCGAGCGGGAGCCAGGTGTAGATCCCCGGTGCGGACCGGCGGATGTAGCCGGCGCGGACGAGCAGCCGGTGGCTCGCGACCTCGGCGTCGACCGGGTCCTCTCGCAGGGTGCGGACGAACAGCGTGGACAGACGAAGAAGCATGGGCACGAGCCTAGTGCCGGTGCCGGAGAGCCACGGCGCGGCGGTGGCAGCGTGCCTCCGAGCCCGGACGGGCCCCGACCAGGTGCGCGGCGCTGGTCCTCTGCGCCACGATGGGCACTGTGCCGGAGCTGCCCGAGGTCGCGGCGCTCGCGCTCTTCCTGCGCGAGCGGACCGTCGGGCGCGTGGTGACGGGCGTCGACGTGGCGGAGATCAGCGCCCTCAAGACCTTCTCCCCCGCCCCGGCGGAGCTCGTCGGCCGTCGCGTCACCGACGTCTGCCGGCACGGCAAGTGGATCGACGTCGTCACCGCCGGGGCGCAGGACGGTGAGCCGATCCACCTCGTCGTCCACCTCGCACGGGCGGGCTGGCTGCGCTGGCACGAGCGCGTGCCCGACACCCCTGTGCGGCTCACCAGGTCCCCGCTGGCCCTGCGCGTCCGCTTCGACGACGGATCGGGCTTCTCGCTCACCGAGGCCGGCACGCGCCGGCGGCTGGCTGTCCATGTGGTGACCGACCCGCGGCAGGTGCCTGCGATCGCGACTCTCGGGGTCGAGCCGCTGTCGGACGCCTTCACGGTCGAGCGGCTGGGCGAGCTCCTCGCCGCACGTCGCCAGCAGGTCAAGGGCCTGCTGCGAGACCAGGGCACCATCGCCGGGATCGGCAACGCCTACTCCGACGAGATCCTGCACGCGGCGCGCCTGAGCCCGTTCGCCCCGACGACGAGCTTCGACCCGGCGCGGACCGCCGAGCTGCACCGCGCGATCGTCGGGGTGCTCCGCGACGCGGTCGAGGCTGCCGCAGGGCGACCCGCCGACGAGCTCAAGGACGCGAAGCGACGCAACCTGCGCGTGCACGGTCGCACCGGCCTGCCCTGCCCCGGCTGGGACGGGACCCCGTGCGGCGACACCGTGCACGAGGTCGCGTTCGCGGACTCCTCGCTCCAGTACTGCCCGACCTGCCAGACCGGTGGGCACCCGCTTGCCGACCGCCGCCGCTCACGTCTGCTGCGCTGAACGGCCCAGCGGACCCACGGCTCAGAACAGGACGGTCGCGTACGTGCCGACCTGGCGGAAGCCCACCGCGCGATAGGCCGCGAGGGCGCGGTCGTTGTAGTGGTTCGCGTAGAGCGACACGATCGGCGCGACGTCCCGCCGGGCTGCCGCGACGACCGCTGCCATGCCCGACTCCGACAGCCCGCGCCCGCGGTACGAGGGGTCGACCCACACGCCCTGGACCTGCGCGACCCCACCGGCGATCGCGCCGAGCTCGGCCTTGAAGACCACGACGGGCGTCCCCGAGCGCGCGCCCTCCCCCTCGTCGATGCGCACGTAGGACCGGTGCTGGTCGATGAGCGAGCGCACCCGAACCTCGTACGGGCCCTCGAACCCCGACACCGGCGAGTAGCCGACCTCCTCGACGAACATGCGCACGCACGCCGGCAGGATGAGCGGGTAATCGTCCGGCACCGAGAGCCGCACGTGCGGGTCGGGCTCGATCAGCGGGTCGTCGTCGATCACGTAGGACGGCTGGTCGGCCCGCACCTCGCGCGCCGGCGGCCAGATCGGTGCGAGCCGGCTCCACAGCCCGAGGACTGCCCAGTCGGTCCCCACGATCGACGACGAGCGACGCCCGTGCGAACGGCCAAGGGCAGCGAAGGCGTCGAGCGCGGCGGGATCCCGCGTGGGGATCACGGGCACGAGGTTGACGCCGGCCCAGCAGACCGCGACGAGCTGACCGTCGGCCTCGTACCCCCACAGCTGTCCGCCCGAGCGGCGCAGGCCCTCGCGCGCCGCGGCCTCGATCCGCGACGTCGCGAGCACGGACGCGACGGGGTCGACGGCGCAGACCGCGAGCGCCGACGCGAGGTCCACGTCGGCGAGCACCCGGCCTCCCGCGGGTCGACCGTCGATGGTCGACTCGCGCGCACGTCCCATCATGAAGGGATTGTGCACCACCGACCCGCGGGTCGGTGGGGGACGACGCGCCGCCGGGCTCCGACCTCGTGCGGTCAGAGCCCGGCAGGCGTGCGGTGCGTCGTGTCAGCCGACGGTGACGACCGGTGTCCGCGGGCCGCCGTCACCGACGGGCTCCATCGTCTCGGCGAGCCGCATGGCCTCTTCGATCAGCGTCTCGACGATCTGCGACTCAGGGACGGTCTTGATGACCTCGCCGCGCACGAAGATCTGACCCTTGCCGTTGCCCGACGCCACGCCGAGGTCGGCCTCGCGGGCCTCACCCGGGCCGTTGACGACGCAGCCCATGACGGCGACGCGCAAGGGAACGTCGAGCCCCTCGAGTCCCGCGGTCACGCGCTCGGCGAGCGAGTACACGTCGACCTGCGCGCGCCCGCAGGAGGGGCACGAGACGATCTCGAGCTTGCGGGGACGGAGGTTGAGCGACTGCAGGATCTGGATCCCGACCTTGACCTCCTCGACCGGAGGCGCCGACAGCGAGACCCGGATCGTGTCGCCGATCCCCTTGCTCAGCAGCGCGCCGAACGCCGTCGCGGACTTGATGGTGCCCTGGAACGCCGGCCCGGCCTCGGTGACGCCGAGGTGCAGGGGCCAGTCCCCCCGCTCGGAGAGCATCTCGTAGGCGCGCACCATGATCACGGGGTCGTTGTGCTTCACGGAGATCTTGAAGTCGTGGAAGTCGTGCTCCTCGAAGAGCGACGCCTCCCAGACAGCCGACTCGACGAGCGCCTCGGGCGTCGCCTTGCCGTACTTGGCCAGCAGCCGTGGGTCGAGCGAGCCGGCGTTGACGCCGATCCGGATGGAGACGCCCGCGTCCTTGGCGGTGCGGGCGATCTCCTTGATCTGGTCGTCGAACTTGCGGATGTTGCCGGGGTTCACGCGGACGGCTGCACAGCCGGCCTCGATCGCCGCGAAGACGTACTTCGGCTGGAAATGGATGTCGGCGATCACGGGGATCTGCGACTTGTGCGCGATCGCGGGCAGGGCGTCGGCGTCGTCCTGGGTGGGGACGGCGACGCGCACGATGTCGCAGCCCGCTGCGGTGAGCGCGGCGATCTGCTGGAGGGTGGCGTTGATGTCGGTCGTCGGTGTCGTGCACATCGACTGGACGCTCACGGGTGCGTCGCCACCGACGTCGACCTTGCCGACCTTGATCTTGCGGGTCGGGCGTCGAGGGGCAAGCACCGGGGCTGGCGCCTCCGGCATGCCAAGGCTGATCGGGATACTCACCGGACCATTATCGTCACTGCCGCCGCGCGCGACGCCCCAGGGAGTGTGTCTCGCACGACATCGGCACATCTCCCCCCCGGCGCCACCCTGCCGCGCCGGGCGTGCGGGCCTCTCAGCCGAGCGAGATGGGGTGGACGATGTCGGCGTAGATCAGCAGCACCCCGAGGCCCGCGAGCAGGACGAACACCCCGTAGGCGAGCGGGACGAGCCGTGCGGTGTCGAACGGTCCGGGCCGGGGCAGCCCGCGCAGGCGTGCGACCTGCCGCCGCGCACCCTCCCACAGCGCGCCCAGCACGTGCCCGCCGTCGAGGGGCAGCAACGGGATGAGGTTGAACACGAACAGCGCGATGTTGAGCGACGCGACCAGGCTCAGCAGGCTCGCGACCCGCTCGCCCATCCCGTAGCCGGGGGCCTGCTCGGAGGCGATCTCCCCCGCGAACCGACCGATCCCGACGATGCCGATGACCCCGGTGCCGTCGCGAGGAGCGGTGCCCGCCGCCGCCTTGGCGACGTCCACGACGCGCGCGGGCAGCGTGGCCACGACCTTCATCGTCTGCCAGACCGCGGAGCCGGTCACGACCGGCACCTGGGCGAGCGACTGCCGCTCGAGCACGGTCCCTGGCGAGATCCCGAGGAAGCCCACGGACTGCGTGAGCGGTGTGCCGTCCGCCGCGAGCTGCTGCGACCCGTCCGCGGCGTACACCGGGCGATCGGCGACGACCGGCGACACCGACGTCGTGACCTGCTTGCCGTCGCGCTCGAGCACCACCTGGACCTCGCGGGCGCCCGTCGTCCGGATGAGCTCGGAGAGCTGGGCCCACGAGGTGATCGCGTGCCCGTCGTAGCTCGTGATGCGGTCTCCGGGCAGCAGCCCGGCCGCTGCGGCCGGGGCGAGCGGGTCAGCCGAGGTGCAGGTGGCCGAGGCGGCTGCGCTCGCAGGGAGCACGCACTGCGACACGCTGGCGAGCGTCGTCGACGC
This sequence comes from Cellulomonas sp., assembly GCA_036384595.1. Lineage (GTDB taxonomy): Bacteria > Actinomycetota > Actinomycetes > Actinomycetales > Cellulomonadaceae > Cellulomonas_A. The sequence goes on from DASVMA010000114.1 coordinate 6,589, forward strand.
CACCGGCGATCCGAAGCCGACCATCACGACGGCGAGCAGCACGGCGGCGATCACGAGGTTCATGACGGGCCCGCCGAGCATGACGACGAGCTTCTTCGGCGCGGAGAGCCGGTAGAACGCCCTGTGGTCCTCGCCGGGGCGGATCTCCTCAGCGCTGACCTCGCGCGCCTGCGCGGCGATCCGCCCGAAGACGGTGCGCGGCTGCGGGTTGCCCATCGCCTCGGCGGTCGGGTACATCCCGACGAGCCGCACGTACCCGCCGAGCGGGATGGCCTTGATGCCGTACTCGGTCTCGCCCCGGGTACGCGACCACACGGTCGGGCCGAACCCGACGAAGTAGTGGCTGACGCGGACGCCGAACCGCCGGGCCGGCACCATGTGCCCGACCTCGTGGAGCGCGATCGACACGAGCACGCCGACGAGCACGACGAGTACACCGACGAGGTACGCCACCACAGCTCCGATCACGTCGCGCGGGCCCGATGCGCCCGTCCGAGACCTCCATCATCCCCTGTGATCCTGGGTGCGCGCTGCGTGCTCGGCACTGCACGGACGCGATCCAGGCAGGCAGGTCCGACCGCATGCCGTCACGCAGGACAACGGATTTCGTTGCGCTCGCCGATGTCAACCGACGATCTGCACAGATAGGATCCGATGATGGCGCCTGATCCAGATGTTCGGACCGGTCTTGCACAACGTCGGCGGATCCTCACCGAGATCCCCGGGCCGCGGTCGCGCGCGCTCGCCGAGCGCCGTGCACGCGTCGTCGCAGCGGGGGTGTCCTCGACGTTCCCCGTCTACGTCGCGCGCGCGTCGGGCGCCGTGCTCGAGGACGTCGACGGCAACGTGATGATCGACCTCGGGTCCGGCATCGCCGTCACGTCCGTCGGAGCGAGCGCTCCTGAGGTCGTCGCTGCCGTTGCCGCGCAGGCAGCCGACTTCACGCACACGTGCTTCATGGTCAGTCCGTACGAGTCCTACGTCGCCGTCTGCGAGGCCCTCGCCCGCCTGACCCCGGGTGACCACGAGAAGCGCTCGGTCCTCGTGAACTCGGGTGCCGAGGCCGTCGAGAACGCCGTCAAGATCGCTCGGCGGGCCACCGGTCGCGACGCCGTCATCGTGCTCGACCACGCCTACCACGGCCGCACGAACCTCACGATGGCCATGACCGCCAAGGCCATGCCGTACAAGACCGGGTTCGGACCGTTCGCGGGCGAGGTCTACCGCGTCCCCGCGTCGTACCCGTTGCGCGACCCCGAGGGCATGACGGGCGAGCAGGCCGCCCGGCGCGCGATCGACCTCGCGCAGCGGCAGGTGGGCGCCGACCGGATCGCGGCGGTCGTCGTCGAGCCGATCCTCGGCGAGGGCGGGTTCATCGTGCCCGCGCGCGGGTTCCTGCCGGCACTCACGGAGTGGGCGCGCGCGCACGGCATCGTGTTCGTGGCCGACGAGGTCCAGACAGGCTTCGCGCGGACCGGCGCCATGTTCGCGTGCAACGACGAGGGCGTCGTCCCCGACCTCGTGGCGGTCGCCAAGGGCATCGCGGGCGGCATGCCGCTCGCGGGGGTCACCGGCCGGGCCGAGCTGCTCGACGCGGTCCACCACGGCGGGCTCGGCGGGACGTTCGGCGGCAACCCGGTCGCGTGC
>DASVMA010000115.1:0-1851 GCA_036384595.1 Cellulomonas sp.
ACTTCGTGTGGCCCGTCGTGATTGCGAGCTCGCAGCGGATGGCGACCCTCCAGGTGGTGCTTTCCACGCTCGCGCAGAACATCTCCGGGAACAAGATCGGCGCCGACTACGCCACCGTCACGGGTGAGCTCCTGGCCGCCAGCTCGGTCGCGCTCGTCCCCCTGCTCATCATCTTCATCCTGCTCCAGCGGCACTTCATCAACGGAATCATCGCCGGAAGTGTCAAGGGCTGATCCTGCACCCCCATGGTGCCGAAACTGCTGACCGTGCCGACCCTGCTCAAAGTGAAAGGCGTCTGACCCCATGTCTTCTGCCATCCCCAAGCCCGAGTACCCGCGGCCCGACCGAGATCGCTCCGACCGTTGGCTGAGCCTCAACGGCCGCTGGGCATTCGAGTCCGAGGACGGCGAGACGACGATCCTGGTGCCGTTCGCGTGGGAGACGGCGGCATCCGGCGTGCAGCGCACGTGGCTCGAGAAGGGCGTGTACCGCCGCCGGGTCCAGGTGCCCTCGGCGTGGGCGGATGCGCGCATCGTGCTCTGCTTCGGCGCCGTGCACCACCGTGCACGAGTGCTGATCGACGGCGTCGAGGTGGGCGAGCACGTCGGCGGCTACACGTCGTTCGAAATGGACGTGACCGACCTGGCCGCGCCCGGCGCGGAGGTCGAGCTCACGGTCGACGTCGACGCGCCCGCGGACAAGCGGTCGATCCCGCACGGCAAGCAGCGGTCCATCCCGCGCGACGACTACGACGGCGTCTCCTTCACGCCCACGTCGGGAATCTGGCAGAGCGTGTGGCTCGAGGCCCGCGGTCGCACCTACCTGGCCACGGTCGAGCTCCGCGGCGACTCCCTCACGGGGATCGACGTGACGGGCACGCTCCAGGGCGACGCACCGGACCAGCAGCGGGTGCGTGTCGGCGTGGTCGGCGGCGCGGGCCCAGCCGAGACGATCGAGCTCGTGCCGGACGTGTCCGGACGTGTGAGCGGGCGGATCGAGCTCGCGCGGCCTCACCTGTGGTCGCCGGACGACCCGCACCTGTACACCGTGGAGCTCACGACGGGCGACGGTGCCGAGGCGGACCGGGTCCGCGTGACGACGGGGCTCCGCCGGATCGAGGCCGACGGGGAGAAGCTCCGCCTCAACGGTGAGCGCGTCTACCTGCGCGGCGTGCTGGACCAGGGCTACTGGCTGCAGACCGGCCTGACCGCGCCCGACGAGGCAGCCCTCGTGCGCGACCTCGAGCTCGCACGCGAGCTCGGGTTCACGCTCGTGCGCAAGCACATCAAGCTGGAGGAACCCCGCTGGCTGCATCACGCAGACCGCCTCGGGATGCTCGTCTGGGCCGAGCCGCCGGGTCCGAGCCGGTTCAGCCCCGAGGCGGCGGCAGCGTTCGAGGACCAGGTCCCGGAGATGGTCGAGCGGGACGGCAACCACCCGTCGATCGTCGTGTGGGGCCTGTACAACGAGGAGTGGGGCCTCGACTGGGACATCCCCGGCAGCCCCGAGCGGGCCGCTGCGGCCGCACACGCCTACGACACGCTGCACACGCTCGACGCGTCGCGCCCGATCGTGGAGAACTCCGGCTGGTCGCACGTGCGCACCGACCTGGTCGACTGGCACTACTACGACGTGGACCCGGCGGCGTGGGCGTCGAACCTGGCCGGCCTTGCCGACGGCAGCCGCGAGGACTTCCCGGTGATGCTGGGTCCGGACTTCACCGTGGACAAGCCGCTGTACGGCTCCCCGGACCACCCGCGTACCGGCATCCCCGTGCTGAACAGCGAGTACGGCGCCGGTTTCACCAACCTGGAACGCGCCTGGCACTTGCGCTGGCAGACGCAGGAGCTG
>DASVMA010000116.1:0-1710 GCA_036384595.1 Cellulomonas sp.
GGGCACCGCTCGCCGGACGCGCCCGCAGGTGCCGGCGCCGGAGCCGGCCCCTCCGCGCTTGTCCCCGCGTGCCGCCGCCGTACTCCCTGACGCATGATCACCCGAGCGCTGTTCGTACGGCTGAAGGCGAAGACCGCGAGCGAGCCCACGATCGAGCGCGCCGACGTGCTGGCGAGCAAGCTCGACGTCGCGGCGAGCAAGCTCGACGTCGCGGCGGCATAGAGGCGCGGCCGGGAGGGCAGCTACAACCCGTGAGCACGAACGGCGCCGACCCACACGCCCCGGACCACTGCGTCCGCGTCCGGGGCGCGCGCGAGCACAACCTGCGCGACGTCGACGTGGCCATCCCGCGCAACGCGCTCGCGGTGTTCACGGGCGTGTCGGGATCGGGCAAGTCCTCGCTGGCCTTCGGGACGATCTACGCGGAGGCCCAGCGGCGCTACTTCGAGTCGGTCGCGCCGTACGCGCGGCGCCTCCTGCAGCAGACCGGTGCGCCGAAGGTCGACGACATCGAGGGGCTTCCGCCTGCCGTCGCGCTGCAGCAGCGCCGCGGCGGGACGAGCTCGCGCTCCTCGGTCGGCACGGTCACGACGCTCTCCAACCTCCTGCGCATGCTGTTCTCGCGCGCCGGCCGCTACCCGCCCGGGGCGACCGAGGTCATGGACTCGGACTGGTTCTCGCCGAACACGGCGGTCGGCGCGTGCCCGGAGTGCCACGGGCTGGGGAGGATCCACCGGGTCACCGAGCAGACGCTCGTGCCCGACCCGTCGCTCAGCATCCGCGAGCGCGCGGTGGCCGCCTGGCCGGGCGCGTGGCAGGGCCAGAACCTGCGCGACATCCTCGTCGTGCTCGGGTTCGACATCGACAAGCCGTGGCGCCGTCTGTCCAAGCGCGACCGCGAGTGGATCCTCTTCACCGAAGAGCAGCCCACGGTGTTCATCGACCCGAACGAGCATCCGACCGACGCCGACTACACCTACAACGGCACGTTCTCGAGCGCCGAGCGCCACGTCATGCACACGCTCGCCAACTCGCAGAGCGCGGCCATGCGCCAGCGCGCGTTGCGGTTCGTCGAGACCGTCCCCTGCCCGCTCTGCGGCGGGACCGGCCTGCGGCCCGAGGCGCTGGCGGTGACGTTCGCGGGGCGCACGATCGCCGAGCTGGTCCGCATGCCGCTGACCGAGCTCGCCGAGGTGCTGCGGCCGACCGCCGAGCTGAGGGACCCCGGCGCCGCGTACCTGTCGCCGGACTCGGGCGAGGCCACCGAGGTGGCGGTGATGATCGCCGCCGACCTGTGCGCGCGGATCGCGGTGCTCGCCGACCTCGGGCTCGGCTACCTGAGCCTCGACCGGACGACGACCACCCTGTCGCCGGGCGAGCTGCAGCGCCTGCGCCTCGCGACCCAGCTGCGCTCGGGGCTGTTCGGCGTCGTCTACGTGCTCGACGAGCCGTCGGCCGGCCTGCACCCCGCCGACGCCGAGCCGCTCATGACGGTGCTCGACCAGCTCAAGGCCGCGGGCAATTCGCTCTTCGTCGTCGAGCACGACATGGACGTCGTCCGGCGCGCGGATTGGATCGTCGACGTCGGGCCGGGAGCGGGGGAGCACGGCGGTCGTGTGCTCTACAGCGGACCGGTCGACGGCCTCGAGGACGTCGAGGACTCGGTCACCGGGCGGTACCTGTTCGGATCGGGTATCGCGCTGCGCCCCA
>DASVMA010000117.1:0-5725 GCA_036384595.1 Cellulomonas sp.
ACCAGCGAGGAGATCGTCGGGCGCGCGCTGGCCGACTTCGCCCGCCGCGACGAGATCGTCCTCGCGACCAAGGTGCACGGCCGGATGCACGACGGGCCGAACGGCGCCGGGCTCTCGCGCAAGGCGATCATCGCGGAGCTCGACCACAGCCTGCGGCGCCTCGGCACCGACTACGTCGACCTCTACCAGATCCACCGCTGGGACCCGACGGTCCGGATCGAGGAGACGCTCGAGGCGCTCCACGACGTCGTCAAGGCCGGCAAGGTCCGCTACCTGGGGGCGTCGTCCATGTACGCGTGGCAGCTCTCGAAGGCCCAGCACCTCGCCCGCGCGCACGGCTGGACCCCGTTCGTGTCGATGCAGGACCACTACAACCTCCTCAACCGCGAGGAGGAGCGCGAGATGTACCCGCTGTGCGCCGACGAGGGCATCGGCGTCATCCCGTGGAGCCCGCTCGCGCGCGGACGGCTGACCCGCGAGTGGGGCACCGAGACGAACCGCAGCGGCAAGGACGAGTTCGGCGCGACCCTCTACGAGGAGGGCGACCGGGCGATCGTCGACGCCGTCGGGCACGTGGCTGCTGCCCGCGGTGTGCCCCGCGCGCAGGTGGCCCTCGCCTGGGTCGCGCGGAACCCCGTCGTCACGGCGCCGATCATCGGCGCGACCAAGCCGCACCACCTGACCGACGCGGTGGCCGCCCTGGACATCACGCTCACCGACGACGAGGTCCGCCAGCTCGAGGAGCCGTACCGCCCGCACGCCCCGGCCGGCTTCTGACCGGCGGGCCGCCGTCGTCGCGCGGCCTGGCCTGCTAGACCAGGACGCCCGCGTGGGTCCGGTGGAGCACCCGACGCAGGCGGTCGTGGCCGCGGGCCGAGGCCGCGTCAGTGGTCGACGCCGGCGCACGCAGCCCCCACCAGCGGGCCCAGTGCTGAGCGATCGCGGCGAACGTCTCTTCGTCTGTGCCGAACGTCGACAGCACCGCCGTGACCCGACCGTTCGACGTCCGCAGCGGGGTGGGGTTGTGGTCGATGATCAGCAGCGGCTCGTTCGCGCCGTGCAGCCGGATGCCGACCTGGTACTCGGTGCGGTGCCAGATCGTCCCGCCGAGCAGGGTGCCGTCGGGTCGGCGCGTCTCGAAGTGGCAGCCGATGGGCACGCCGCGGATCCCGTGCAGCCCGACACGGTCGAGCAGCCGGCGGCCGGGCGGCCCCGCGTCGAGGCCGGCGGCCCGCAGCGTGCGACGCTCGGCGCCCGGGTGCACCTCGAGGGCGAACCGCAGCTGCTGCGCCGAGGCGATCCAGCGCTCGTCGACGTCGTCGTACAACCCGGCGAACACGTCGAACGACTCGTAGGCGTGGCGGGTCATCGTCAGGACCGAGCGTGCCCCCTGGGGCGTCATCGACGGCCAGACGGTGAGGACGTCGCCGCCCTTCCACAGCAGGGAGCGCACCGGGCCGCCACGCGACGCGAGCTCGTCGGACTCCATGACGCGGGCGTCGGTGACGAACACCCGGCGGATCTCGTCGTCGAGGTCGTCGTCGTGCCAGCCGAACCAGCGGCGGATCAGGACGGGCTCGCGCACGTGCGCCCACACCGTGTCGGCATCGGCGGCGATCTCCACCGACACGATCTCGCGGCGGTCCGGGTGCGGAGCCATGTCACGCCTCCTCAACGAGAACGGACACCTCGACCGTAGCCCTCGGCACCCGTGCCCGCACACCCCTGCCGAGGTCCGCGGACCGTGCCGACCGCGCCTCGGGGGTCGGGAGTCGGGCTGGTGTCGGTGACGCTCGGCATGATGGTGCGATGGCCATCGAGCTCGACGAGCTGCTCCTCCCGGACGCCGCGACGTGGCGTGCGTGGCTGCTCGAGCACCACGCGTCCTCGCCCGGCGTGTGGCTCGTCCTGCACAAGAAGGGCGGCGCCACGACCGAGCTCACCTACGAGCAGGCCGTCCAGGAGGCTCTCTGCTTCGGCTGGATCGACGGCCAGACCCGGTCGCGGGATGCGGAGACGTCGTTGCAGCGCATGACGCCGCGGCGGGCGCGCAGCGTGTGGTCGGCCACCAACGTCGCGCGCGTCGCGCGGTTGGAGCAGGAGGGCCGGATGCACGACGCCGGTCGCGCCCAGGTCCGGGCCGCGCAGGAGGACGGCCGCTGGGACCGGGCCTACCCGTCCCAGTCCGACGCGGTCGTCCCCGAGGACCTCGCCGCAGCGCTGTCCGCCGACCCCGCCACCCAGGCCTGGGTCGACGCGCTGACGGCCGGCAACCGGTTCGCGGTGATCTACCGGGTGCAGCACGCGGTCCGCCCCGAGACCCGGTCGCGTCGGATCGCCACCCTCGTGGCAGCGCTGGCTCGCGGCGAGACGCCCTACCCGCAGAAGCGTCGACCCGAGACGGTGTGAGCCGCTCGCGGCCGCGCCTCGCGGACCCGGACAAACCCGTGGACCCCGCACGCGCGTGGATGGTTGGGTGACGGCATGACCCCCTGGACCCTCCGCACGCTGACCGTGCCCGAGAGCCTCACGGCGCCCGACGCCTGGCTGCTGCGGGGCGCCGTCGAGGTCGAGCACGAGTCCCACCGCGCGACATGGGGAACGCTCGACCTGGCGCGCACCGAGCACGAGGTCCTCACCATCCTGCGCCACCAGCGCTACCTGCGCCGCGAGCGGTTCGTCGCCGTCAGCGGACCGGCATCGGACGGCACACCCGACCCCGCGCGGGTACTCGGCACCGCGGCGCTCGCTCTCCCGACCGACAACAACACCCACTCCGCCCACCTCGAGGTCTCGGTCCGCCCCGGCGCCCGACGCCAGGGCATCGGCGCGGCACTGCACGACGCTGCGGTCGACGCCGCCCGGGAGGCCGGTCGCACCACCCTGACCACGTCGACCGACCAGAGCTCCGAGCCGTCGCCCGGGCCCGGCACGCTCGCACCCTCGACCGGGAGCGGACTGGTCCGCTCCACCGACGACGGCGTCCGGTTCGCGCTCGCCCACGGGTTCGCGCTCGAGCAGGTCACGCGCTACTCGGTCCTCGACGTCCCGCTCGACCCGGCCTTCCTGGCCGGGCAGCACGGGTCCGCCCAGGCCTCGGCCGGCGACGCCTACCGGATCGTGACCTGGGACGACCCGTGCCCCGACGAGTGGGTCGACCAGCTCGCCGAGCTCGAGACCCGGATGAGCACCGACGCCCCCGGCGGTGGTCTCGACCTCCACGAGGACCGTTGGGACGCCGACCGCGTCCGCGCCACCGAGGCGGAGCACCGCGAGCGCGGCATGCGCCACAGCGTGGCCGCCGCCGTGCACGTCCCCTCGGGCACCCTCGCCGCGTTCAGCGCGTTCAAGCGGCCGGCGTGGACCGACGAGTTCGTGCACCAGCACGACACGCTCGTCCTCGCCGAGCACCGCGGGCGACGACTCGGGATGCTCGTCAAGACCGCGAACCTGGAACGGCTCGCCGCCGAGCAGCCCGACGCCCGGCGCATCGGCACCTGGAACGCCGAGGAGAACGCCCACATGCTCGGCATCAACGTGGCGCTCGGGTTCCGGCCGTCCGGCGGCTCGGGCGAGTGGCAGGCGCGGATCGGCTAGCGCCCGTCGGCGCGAGGTCGAGCCGCACGGCGACCCGCCGCGGGCTGGGCCGCTGACCTCGGTGAACCCGGCGGTGCCTCCCGTGGACCGGGCAGCGGTGGCGCTAGTGCACCTGCGCGACGGCGGCCGCGTCGACGGCCAGCTCCACGACGGAACCGACGACGAGCCGGGCGCTCGCAGGCGGGTGCACGGTCACACGGCCGACTCCCCCGACCTCGACGGTCAGCTCGACCCGTCCCCGCTGGAACCCGACACCGACGACCGTCCCGCGCAGGCCCCACGCCGCGTCGCGCCCGGACGGGCCCGGCGTCTCCTCGGTCACCAGCAGCGCGCCCGGGGCGAGCGCGAGCGCTCCGGCAGCGGGTCCGGCGACCGAGCCGTCCACCGCGCGGGCGTCGTCCCAGGTCGCGTCAGAGCCCTGCCCGCGCAGACCCCGAAGCAGGGACGCGGCGGCCGGAGAGTCCCGTGGCACGAACGCCTCGTAGCCGAGGAACTCCGCGACCTGGCGCGTCGCGGGCCGCTGCCACAGCTCGGCAGGCTCGGCGACCTGCAGCAGCCGACCGCCGTCCATGACCGCGATGCGGTCGGCGACGGCGAACGCCTCGTCGTGGTCGTGCGTGACCAGGAGCGCCGTCGTGCCCGTCGCGGTGAGGGCGGTGCGGAGGTCCTCAGCGAGGCGCTCGCGCAGCGCACGGTCGAGCGCGGAGAGCGGCTCGTCGAGCAGCAGCAGGCGCGGGGACGGCGCGAGCGACCGGGCCAGGGCGACGCGCTGCTGCTCGCCGCCGGACAGCGTCGCGACCGGGCGCCGCTCGTAGCCGGAGAGCCCGACGACCGCCAGCAGCTCACGCACCCGGACCTCACGCGCAGGTCGGTCGAGCCCCGCCATGCGCAGGCCGAACTCGACGTTCCCCGCGACGTCGCGGTGCGGGAAGAGCTGGCCGTCCTGGAACATCAGCCCGAACCCGCGCCGGTGCACGGGCACACCCAGGAGGTCGGCGCCGTCCCATGCGACCGAGCCTTCCGCTGCCGGTTCGAGGCCCGCGACCGCGCGCAGCAGCGACGACTTGCCGCAGCCCGATGGTCCGAGGAGCGCGAGGACCTCGCCGGGAGCGATGTCGAGCGTGACGTCGTCGACCGCGGTGACGGCCTGGGTGTCGCGCCCCGCGGCGTACCGCACGACGAGGCCCCGGACACTCAGGCCCCGCACGCTCAGCCCGGGTACGCCGAGTCCCTGCGCCATCAGAACTCCGATCCGTCCGCCGAGCCGCGCAGACGCTCGGCGACGGCCATGATGCCCGCCGTGATGACCGCGAGCACCACCGACCCGGCGAGCGCCATGCCGTAGTTCTGCGCGCCGGGCCGCCCGATGAGGCGGTAGATGACGACTGGCAGGGTCGCTGCGTCCGGTCGGGCGAGGAACGACGTCGCGCCGAACTCGCCGAGCGACACCGCGAACGCGAACCCGACGGCCAGCCCGAGCGCTCGCGCGGCGATCGGCATGTCGACGGCGGCGAGCACCCGCGCAGGTCCGGCGCCGAGTGTCGCAGCGGCCTCGCGCAGCCGCGGGTCGATCGCGCGCAGCACCGGCAGCACCGTCCGCACGACGAGCGGCACGGCCACGACCGCCTGGGCGATCGGGACGAGCAGCCCGCTCGTGCGCAGGTCGATCGGGATGCCGAGCGGCCGGTCGAGGGTGATGAGGAACCCGAACCCGACGGTCACCGCCGAGACGCCGAGCGGCAGCATGAACACGGCGTCGAGCACCGACACGGTCCGTCGTCCGACCCGGCTGCGCGGACGGCGCGACACCACGAGCGCGACGAGCCCGCCCACGACGACCGCGAGGACCGTCGCGACGAGCGCGGTGCGCAGCGAGTTGGCCGCCGCGGTCCAGACGGTCACGGTCAGCGCGTTGCGGCCGCCGGTCGTCCCGAGCGCGACGTAGTGGTCGAGCCCCCAGCCCGACGGCGTCCGCAGCGAGCGCACGACGAGGGTCACGAGCGGCAGGGCGAGCAGCGCGACGACGACGGTGGTCACCACAGCCGCCGCGGTGTCCGCACCGTGCCCTCGGCCGAGCCGCAGCGGGTGCGCGGCACCCTCGGTCGCGGCGAGCCGCAGCGCCCGGTCG
>DASVMA010000118.1:0-2582 GCA_036384595.1 Cellulomonas sp.
GGTAGCGACCCGGCCGACGCCGTGCGCGGCTCCGGTCGCCGGGCGTGGGCGGCGCCTGGTTGACTGTGCGCGTGCCGACGAAGCCTTCAGCGGGAGCCTCTCAGCCCGCACCCACCCAGCCAGTGACCAGCGAGCCCACCAGCACGCGACCCGACGCCATCGATCTCACGGGCCTGAGCTACGAGCAGGCCCGCGACGAGCTCGTGGCCGTCGTGGCCCGGCTCGAGGCGGGCGGCGCGAGCCTCGAGGAGTCGCTCGAGCTGTGGGAGCGCGGCGAGGCGCTCGCCGCACGCTGCCAGGAGTGGCTCGACGGTGCACGGAGGCGGCTCGAGTCGTCGCGCGGCGACGGCTCCGTGACGCCGGACGAGACCGGCACCGACGCGCAGCAGACGGGCGGTGCGCGATGACGCACGACGACCCGACGACCGGAACGACCGTCCCCCGCGCACTGGTCGTCGGCGAGGCCCTCGTCGACGTCGTGCGCCGCACCGACGGCTCGGTCGCCGAGCACCCGGGCGGCAGCCCGATGAACGTCGCGATCGGGTTGGGCCGGCTCGGTCGCGGTGTCGACCTGCTGACCTGGCTCGGCGACGACGCCCGCGGCGACGCAGTGCGCCGCCACCTCGAGGCCTCCTCGGTGCGGGTCCTCACGGGCGACACGGCACCCGCATCGACCTCGGTCGCCACCGCGATCCTCGACGCGGCCGGCGTCGCGACGTACGACTTCGACCTCGCCTGGGACCTGCCTGCACGATGGGAGGAGCCCGCCGTCGACCCGATCGTCGTGCACACCGGATCGATCGCGGCGGTGCTCGCGCCGGGAGGGTCGGCAGTCCTCCGGCTTGTCGCCGCCCGCCGCGCGACGTCGACCATCACCTACGACCCGAACCTGCGACCCGCCCTGATGGGGACGGCTGAGGCGACACGTCCTCGCGTCGAGGCGCTCGTCGCGCTGGCGGACGTCGTCAAGGTCAGCGACGAGGACCTCGAGTGGCTGCACCCCGGTGTCGCGCCGAGTGACATCGCCGAGGAGTGGGCTCGTCTCGGGCCCGGACTCGTCGTCGTGACCCACGGCGGTGACGGCGCCTTCGCGTGCACCGCCGCGGGCGTGCGGCTCGCAGTCCCGGCCCCGCGCGTCGAGGTCGCCGACACCGTCGGGGCGGGCGACTCGTTCATGGCCGGCCTCATCGACGGGCTGTGGTCCGCCGGGCTGCTCGGAGCGAACCGCCGCGGCGTCCTCGCCGACGTGGACGCTGCGACGCTCCAGCGGGTGCTCGCCCGGTGCGCGCGCATCGCGGCGATCACGGTGTCCCGGGCGGGCGCGAACCCGCCGTCGTCGGCCGAGCTCGGAGAGGCGTAGCCATGACCTTCACACCTGCCCAGGCCTGGGCCGCGCTGCGCGACGGCAACGACCGCTTCGTCCGCGGGGAGATGGAGCACCCCTCGCAGGGCATCGACCACCGGGCGTCGCTCAGCCAGGAGCAGCACCCGTTCGCCGTGATCTTCGGGTGCTCCGACAGCCGGGTGGCCGCCGAGATCATCTTCGACCAGGGGCTCGGCGACGTCTTCGTCGTCCGCACGGCGGGTCACGTCCTCGACACCACAGTGATCGGCTCGATCGAGTACGGCGTCGAGCTGCTCGACGCGTCGCTCGTCGTGGTGCTCGGCCACGACAGCTGCGGCGCCGTCGCGGCAGCCACCACGGCGCTCACCACCGGCGAGCTGCCGCGCGGCTTCGTGCGCGCGATCGTCGACCGCGTCATCCCGAGCATCGTCAACATCGCCGGCGGCGAGGACCGGCGCGCGCTCGCCTCGCTGTCCGCGGCCGAGCTCGGTCACGAGCACGTGCGGCACACGGTCGAGATGCTCCGGGGCTACTCGGCTGCGCTGTCGGCCGCGGTCGACGAGGGCCGGTGCGCGATCATCGGTCTGGAGTACACGCTCGCCGACGGCCGGGTGCACGTCGCCGAGACGCTCGGGGACATCGGCGCCTGAGCTGCGGGCAGCGGGCCTGCATCCACCCGGCGGGGCGCGTCGGACGCGGGACGCATCGTGTCGGCCACCCGGGGCGATGCAAGAATGCCGCCCATGAGCAGCGACGCAACGACGGGTCCCGGTTTCCGCATCGAGCACGACACGATGGGTGAGGTGCGTGTCCCCGCGGACGCGCTGTACCGCGCGCAGACGCAGCGAGCGGTCGAGAACTTCCCCATCTCGGGCACGCGCCTCGAGCGCAGCCACATCGAGGCCCTCGCCCGCATCAAGAAGGCCGCAGCCCTGGCGAACGCCGAGCTCGGGGTCCTGGACGCCAACCTCGCAGCCGCGATCGTCGCCGCCGCCGACGAGGTCGCGGCCGGCCTGCACGACCGGGACTTCCCGATCGACGTCTTCCAGACCGGCTCCGGGACGTCGTCGAACATGAACGCCAACGAGGTCATCGCGACCCTCGCGACCGCGCGTCTGGGCCGCGAGGTCCACCCGAACGACCACGTCAACGCCTCGCAGTCGTCGAACGACGTGTTCCCGACCTCGGTGCACGTCGCGGCGACGGCCGGTGTCGTGCACGAGCTGATCCCCGCGCT
>DASVMA010000119.1:0-9948 GCA_036384595.1 Cellulomonas sp.
GCCGTCGGGGCCCAGGTCGCGGGCGAGGTAGCGCGAGGTCGACTCGAACGCGGCCTTGGCCACACCCATCCAGTCGTAGACGGGCCAGGCGTAGCGCGCGTCGAAGGTCAGCCCCACGATCGAGCCACCGGTGCCGAGCAGCGGCAGCGAGGCGACCGCGAGCGACTTGAGCGAGTACGCGGAGATCTGCAGGGCGGTCGCCACGTCGGGCCACTCGGCCGTGAGGAACTTGTCGCCGAGCACCGACTGCGGGGCGAACCCGATCGAGTGGACGACGCCGTCGAGGTGGTCCGTGTGCTCGCGCACACGGTCGGCCAGCGCGGCCAGGTCGTCGTCGTCCGTGACGTCGAGCTGGACGACCGGCGCTGCGACGGGGAGCCGACGCGCGATCGCCTCGGTCAGCCGGAACTGACGACCGAACGACGTGAGGACGACGTCGGCGCCCTGCTCCTGCGCGAGCCGCGCCACGTGGAAGGCGATCGAGCCCTCGGTCAGCACGCCGGTGACGAGGATCTTCTTGCCGTCGAGCAAGCCCATGAGATGTTGTCCATTCGCGTCGGTTCGAGCACTCCCGGGGACCATCCTGACAGGCCGCGCGCGTGGGGCCCCGTCGCAGTCCACGGCGCGCCCTCCCGGCTGGGTACGGTGGGCGGCATGAGGAAGCGCCCCTTCGCCCAGGTCGACGTCTTCACCGCCGCCCCGTACCGCGGCAATCCCGTCGCCGTGGTCCTCGACGCCGAGGGGCTGACCGACGCCGAGATGGCCGGCTTCGCGCGGTGGACCAACCTGTCCGAGACGACGTTCGTCCTCGCGCCGACGCACCCTGAGGCCGACTACCGGCTGCGGATCTTCACGCCGGCCGGCGAGCTGCCGTTCGCCGGGCACCCCACGCTCGGCAGCGCGCACGCCTGGCTCGAGCGCGGCGGCAGTCCCCGCCGCGCAGGCAGCCCCGTCCAGGAGTGCGGCATCGGTCTGGTCGCGTTGCGCCAGGACGCCGGTCGCCTCGCCTTCGCCGCGCCGCCGCTCCGCCGCTCCGGACCCGTCACCCCCGAGATCCGCGACCAGGTGGTGCGCGCGCTGCGCGTGCCCGAAGCGGCAGTCCAGCGCTGCGAGTGGGTCGACAACGGTCCGGAGTGGATCGGCGTGGTGCTGCCCGACGCCCGCACGGTGCTCGACCTCCGGCCGGACTTCGCCGCGATGGGTTCCCTGAAGGTCGGCGTCCTCGGGCCGTGGGACGACGCGCACGACGCCGACGCCGAGGTGAGGGCGTTCGTCCCCGACCTGGGGATCCCCGAGGACCCCGTGACCGGCAGCCTCAACGCCGGGCTGGCCCGGTGGCTCATCCCCGCGGGCATCCTCCCCGCGCGGTACACCGTCTCCCAGGGGACCGTGCTCCGCCGCGACGGCCGGGTGCACGTCGAGCAGGTGGGCGACGAGATCTGGGTCGGCGGGGACACCGTCACGTGCCTCAGCGGGACGGTGATGCTCTGATGGCCACGCCCGCGCACCGCGGCCGGGTCGAGATGCCCGTGCGGTGGTCCGACGTCGACCTCTTCGGCCACGTCAACAACGCCGCGTACCTGCGCTACCTCGACGACGCCCGGTTCACGCTCTTCCCCTCGATGGGCGTCGACGAGAACGGGGCGCTGACGGCGTCGATGCTCGTCGTCGTCAAGCACGAGATCGACTACCTCGCGCCCCTGACGTTCCGGGCCGCGCCGTTCGCGGTCGAGGTGTGGGTGCCGCGCATGGGGCGCTCGTCGGTCGACTTCGGCTACGAGATCGTCGACGCCGCCGACCAGGCGACGGTGTACCTGCGGGCCCGCTCGCGGATGGTGCAGCTCGACCAGAAGACGCACCTGTCGCGGCCGTTCACACCCGACGAGCGGGCGGCGTTCGAGACCTACCTCGAGGACGCGCCGGACCTGCGCGCGTGGTGATCAGGCGGCCACGGCGAGCGCCCCGGACGGTCCCGGTCGAGCTGCGGCGCCGAAGCCGCCCCTGACGGCGGGGTGCTGGTGCAGAGTTGTGCCATGCCTGCACGTGAGCGACTGCCCCGCGCCACTCCTGAGGATCACGGGGTGTCCTCGCGGGCGCTCCTCGCGCTCGTCGACGAGCTCGAGAGGTCGACGCCCGAGGTGCACAGCCTCATGGTCGTGCGCCACGGCGCCGTCCTCGCCGAGGGCTGGTGGGCCCCCTACGCCGCGGACCGCGGTCACCAGCTGTTCTCGCTCAGCAAGAGCTTCACGTCGTCGGCCGTCGGGCTCGCGCAGGCCGACGGGCTGCTCACGATCGACGACCTCGTGCTCGACCACTTCCCGGACGAGGCCCCGGCGGAGCCCGGTGAGCACCTGGCCCGGATGCGGGTCCGCGACCTGCTGACGATGACGGCGGGCCATGACGCCGACCCGTCCGACGCGGTGTTCGCCGCACCGGACTGGGTACGGGCCTTCCTGGCGCAGCCGGTCGAGCACGCGCCGGGCACGCACTTCGTCTACAACACCGCGGCGACCTACATGCTCTCGGCGCTGGTGCAGAAGCTCACGGGCGAGCGGCTGCTGGACTACCTGCAGCCGCGGCTCCTCGCGCCCTTGGGCATCACGGGCGCCACCTGGGAACGCAGTCCGCAGGGCATCGACACGGGCGGGTTCGGGCTGACGATCACGACCGAGGACATCGCGTGCTTCGGGCAGCTGCTGCTCGACGACGGCGTGTGGCGCGGCGAACGGCTGCTGCCCGAGGCGTGGGTCGCCGAGGCCACCGCACGTCAGGTTCCCAACGGCACGGATCCGACGAACGACTGGGCGCAGGGGTACGGCTACCAGTTCTGGCGCTGCACGCACGACGCGTACCGCGGCGACGGTGCGTTCGGCCAGTTCTGCGTCGTGCTGCCGGACCAGCAGGTCGTCGTGGCGATCACCTCGGCCGTCGCGGACATGGGCGCCGTGCTCAGGGCGCTGTGGACGCACCTGCTGCCCGCCATCGCTGACCGGCCCGAGACCCCCGACCCGGCGGCCGTCGACGCGCTCACCACCCGGCTCGCCGGCTTGCGCCTCGACCCGCCGACCGGCGAGCCGACGTCGGTCGCCGCGCCGCGGCTGTCCGGGCGCGAGATCGCCTTCGAGCCCAACGCGCTGGGCATCGTGTCCGCCGTGCTCGTCGCGGGAGCCGACCACGACACGCTGACGGTCGTCGGCGCCGACGTCGGGCCGCAGACGATCGAGGCTGGGCACGGCGAGTGGCGGGCGGGACGGGTGCCCTCGCGCGAGCGCGGGCGTGGCGAGCGGTCCGTGCTCTCGAGCGCGGTGTGGACGGCGGCGGACACCTACGTCCTGACCGTGCGGGAGGCCGACGGGCCGCTGGTCCTGACGGCCACCGCGACGGTCACGGACGGCGAGGTCACGGTGGCGCCGTCGTTCCACGTGTCGTTCGGACCGACGACCCTCCCGACGCTCACGGGTCGACCGACCGCGCCCTAGGTGCCCTCCGGCCGGTTGCGGCGCGCGACGGCGTCGATCGTGACGGCGACGACCAGGACGAGCGCGGTGACGATGTACTTCGCCGCCGCGCTGAAGCCGAGCAGCCCCATGCCGTTGTCGATCGCGGCGATGACGACCCCGCCGAGCACCCCGTGCAGGGCCTTGCCGCGACCGCCGAACAGGCTCGTGCCGCCGATGACCGCCGCGGCGACCGAGTACAGGACGAGCGTGCCGCCGTCGAGCGCGGTCGAGATCGAGCGCAGCCGTGACGCGTAGACCACCCCGCCGATGCCGGCGGTCAGCGAGCAGAGCATGAACGCCAACGTCCGGATGCGGGCCAGGGAGATCCCGGCGCGGCGGGCTGCCTCGGCGTTCCCGCCGATCGCATAGACGTAGAGACCGAACCGCCGCCGGCCGAGCACGTACGTCCACAGGGCGAGCACGCTGAAGACGAGCAGGACGACCCACGGCATGCCGAACACCGGCACGAGGATCCCGCGGTCGGCGTTGACGAGGAGGACGAGCGCGACACCGCCGAGGAGTGCGGCGAGGATCTTTGCGATCGTGAGCGGCCGCGGCGGGGCGACGAGTCCGGACTCGCGGCGACGGACGTCGTGGCGCCAGGTCAGCACCGCGAAGACCCCGACGATCACGAGCGTCACGACCCAGCCCGCACCGCGTGTCAGCGTGCCGCTGCCGATGTCGTTGATGATGTTGTCCTGGATGAGGATCGAGCCGCCGCTGCCGAGCACCCAGAGCATGACGCCCTGCCAGAACAGCAGCCCGGCGAGGGTCACCACGAACGACGGCAGCCCGATGCGGGTGATGAGCGTGCCGTGCAGCAGCCCGATGAGGGCGCTCGCGACCAGCGCGGCAGCGATCGCCGCCCACCACGGCCAGCCGATCGTGGGGTTGGCGAGCTCGCACATGACGACCGCGCTGACGCCGGCCACGAACCCGATCGACAGGTCGATCTCGCCGAGGAGCAGGGCGAACACCTCGCCCATGGCGAGGAGGCTGAAGACGGCGGCCTGCACGAGCAGGTTGACGAGGTTGCCCGCGGTGAGGAAGTGACCGTTGAGCGACTGGAAGAGCACCGACACGAGCAGGAGGCCGGCCACCACCGGCAGGACCCCCGTCTCGCCGCCCCGCAGGCGCACGAGCCACATGCTCAGATACGAGCGGACGGACTCCGGGGGCGCGGGCGCGGCGACGGCGGGCTCGGGCTCGGTCGGCCGTTCCGCCTCCGGTGCGGGGGCACCGTCGATCCTGGACATCGTCTAGGCCCCGCCTTCTCGTGGCTGGGCGACCCGCGACGACTTCCCCGTCGTCATGAGGTCGACCACGATCTGCCGGTCGAGCTCGCCGATCGGGCGCACCGCGGCCATCCGGCCGAGCTGCAGCACCGCGATCCGGTCGGCGACCTCGAACACGTCGTTGAGGTTGTGCGAGATCAGGAGGACGGCGTGGCCGCGGTCGGCCAGCCGCCGCACGAGCGCCAGCACCATCGCGGTCTGTGCGACCCCGAGGGCAGCGGTGGGCTCGTCCATGATCACGAGCTTGGAGTTCCACAGGACCGCCTTGGCGATCGCGACCGACTGCCGTTGACCGCCGGAGAGCGACGCCACCGCCTGGCGGACCGACCGGACCGTCGTCACGGCGAGGCTCGTGAGCGTCTCGCGGGCCGCGTTCTCCATCGACTCCTGGTCGAGCTGCCCGCGGCGGACGCGCTCGCGCCCGAGGAACATGTTCTGGACGATGTCGAGGTTGTCGCACAGCGCGAGGTCCTGGTAGACGGTCTCGATGCCGAGAGCCGCCGCGTCGGCCGGCGTGCGCACCTGCATCGGCTGGCCCGCCCACCACATCTGGCCGGCGTCCGGCGGGTGGATGCCCGAGATGCACTTGATGAGGACCGACTTCCCGGCGCCGTTGTCGCCCGCGAGCGCGGTCACCTGGCCGGCCGGGATGTCGAGGTCGACCTCGGTCAGCGCGTGGACCGGGCCGAAGTGCTTGCTGATGCCGCGCAGCCGGAGGAGCGGAGGTTCGTCCTCGGCGGGGCGGCCGCCGTGCGCAGTGGCCGACGTCGTCGTCGCGGTGTCCGTGACGTCCTCCCGGTGCTCGATCGGGCGGGGCCCGGCGGGCCGCACGCAGCGACCCGCCAGGTCCCGATCGTGCCTACTTGATGCCTGCTGCGGTGCAGGCAGGTGCGACCGTGCCTGCGCACAGGTCGGCGACGGTGACCGCGCCGTCCTTCACGACGGTGGCGGCCATGTTCTCCGAGGTGACCCAGATCGGGGTCGTGTAGACGGACTGGATGTCCTTGCCGATCACGGTGTCCGCAGTCTTCGAGTTCACCAGGGTCGTCGGCGGCGTCTGACCGGCCCGCAGGTACAGGGCCAGCGCGGCGGCGGCCTGTGCCTCGAGGTAGATCGGCTTGTAGACGGTGCCGCACTGGTAGCCCTTGAGGATGTTCTGCAGGCCGGGGAGCGACGCGTCCTGGCCGGTGGTCGGGAACGTCTTGGGCTGGATGTTGTTCTTCTGCAGCACCGAGATGACGGCGTTGGCGTTGTCGTCGTTCGGCGTGACGACCGCGTTGATGTCCGGGTGAGCGGTGAACTGCTGCTCGAACGTCGTGGCGGCGACCGACGGGGTCCACGTGCCGGCGGGCTCGCCGACCTTGACGGCGGGTCCGGACTTGAACAGCGGGTCGAGGACGGCGTTGTAGCCCTGGGCGAAGAGCGTCGCGTTGTTGTCGGTCGGGTCGCCGTCCATGATCAGGATGTGCGGCGTCGTGACGTTCCACGCGGCGAGGCAGGCGACCTCACCCTTGCCGATGAGCGTGCCGACCTCGACGTTGTCGAAGCTGACGTAGTACCGGTCGGCAGGTCCGCCCTTCACGAGGCGGTCGTAGTCGATCACCTTGATGCCCGCGGCCTCGGCCTTGGCCTCGATCGCGGCGCCGCTGCCGGGGTCGAGCGGGTCGACCAGCAGGACCGACGCGCCGGCGTTGATGTCGGCCTCGGCCTGCGTCTGCATCGTCGACGCGCTGCCGTTGGCGTTGTCGATCTTGAACATGTCCGAGCTGAGCCCGGCGGCCTCGAAGGCCTTCTTGAGGTACGGCGCGTCGTACTGCACATACCGCGTGGACGTGGTCGTGTCGGGCAGGAGGACGCCAATCATTCCCTTGCCCTGCGAGGCCAGCCCGGTGAGCTGCTTCATCAGCGAGAAGTCGGCTGTGAAGTCCGCTGCGTTGATCTTCGGGACCTCGGCCGCGGCGGTGGGCTTCGTCGAAGCCGACGCCGACGGGGTGGTGGTGGTCCCGGAGTTCGAGGAGCACGCCACGAGCGCGAGCCCCAGAGAGAGGACCGCGCCCGTGAGCGTGGCGGTCCTGCGGACGGTTCCCATCGAATGTCCTTCCTGTGGCGAATTGTCCCGACGGTCCTTTTTCATCCTTGACCCGACGGCACTGTCTGTCAAAGGGTGGGCGTCGCCGTGTGCGCACGCGCCGCCGGGCTGGGTCGTCACGCCTGCGGCGAACACGGGCAGTCCTGGGCGGGTCCCGCCGTTAGCATCGAACAACGCCCATCTGTCCCGCCGGAACCGTCGGGACGAGCGCAGCTCGTGAGGAGTGCACATGTTCGAACGTTTCACGGACCGAGCCCGTCGCGTGGTCGTCCTCGCCCAAGAAGAGGCGCGGATGCTCAACCACAACTACATCGGGACCGAGCACATCCTCCTGGGCCTGATCCACGAGGGCGAAGGTGTCGCCGCCAAGGCGCTCGAGTCGCTGGGCATCTCGCTCGACGCCGTGCGCGCGCAGGTGCAGGAGATCATCGGCGAGGGCCAGCAGGCGCCGTCGGGTCACATCCCCTTCACGCCGCGCGCCAAGAAGGTCCTCGAGCTGAGCCTGCGCGAGGCGCTGCAGCTCGGCCACAACTACATCGGGACCGAGCACATCCTGCTCGGGCTCATCCGCGAGGGCGAGGGCGTCGCCGCCCAGGTCCTCAACAAGCTCGGCGCCGACCTCAACCGCGTGCGCCAGCAGGTCATCCAGCTGCTGTCGGGCTACCAGGGCAAGGAGCCCGTCGCTGCGGGCGGCCCGGCCGAGGGTCAGCCCGCGGGTTCCGCCGTGCTCGACCAGTTCGGTCGCAACCTGACGCAGGCGGCGCGGGAGGGCAAGCTCGACCCCGTCATCGGACGCGCTAAAGAGATCGAGCGCGTCATGCAGGTCCTGTCCCGGCGCACCAAGAACAACCCGGTCCTCATCGGTGAGCCGGGCGTCGGCAAGACGGCCATCGTCGAGGGCCTCGCCCAGGACATCGTGCGCGGCGACGTGCCCGAGACGCTCAAGGACAAGCAGCTCTACACGCTCGACCTCGGTGCGCTCGTGGCCGGCAGCCGTTACCGCGGTGACTTCGAGGAGCGCCTGAAGAAGGTCCTCAAGGAGATCCGCACGCGCGGCGACATCATCCTGTTCATCGACGAGATCCACACGCTCGTCGGTGCGGGTGCCGCTGAGGGTGCGATCGACGCGGCGAGCATCCTCAAGCCGATGCTCGCGCGCGGTGAGCTCCAGACCATCGGTGCGACGACCCTCGAGGAGTACCGCAAGTACGTCGAGAAGGACGCGGCCCTCGAGCGGCGTTTCCAGCCGATCCAGGTCGCGGAGCCGACGGTCAAGGAGACCATCGACATCCTCAAGGGTCTGCGCGACCGTTACGAGGCGCACCACCGCGTGTCCATCACGGACAGCGCGCTGGTCGCCGCGGCCACGCTCGCCGACAGGTACGTCAACGACCGGTTCCTCCCCGACAAGGCGATCGACCTGGTCGACGAGGCGGGCGCGCGCCTGCGCATCCGCCGCATGACGGCCCCGCCGGAGCTGCGTGAGCTCGACGAGCAGATCGCCACGACGCGCCGCGACAAGGAGTCCGCGATCGACGAGCAGGACTTCGAGAAGGCTGCGCGCCTGCGCGACGCCGAGAAGCAGCTCGGGCTCAAGCGCGTCGAGAAGGAGAAGGCCTGGAAGTCGGGCGACCTCGACGCGGTCGCTGAGGTCGACGAGGAGCTCATCGCCGAGGTGCTGGCGCTTGCGACGGGCATCCCGGTGTTCAAGCTCACCGAGGCCGAGTCGAGCCGCCTGCTCCACATGGAGGACGAGCTGCACAAGCGGGTCGTCGGCCAGGAGGCGGCCATCAAGGCGCTCTCCCAGGCGATCCGTCGCACGCGCGCCGGGCTCAAGGACCCGAAGCGCCCCGGTGGCTCGTTCATCTTCGCGGGGCCCACGGGCGTCGGGAAGACCGAGCTCGCCCGGTCGCTCGCCGAGTTCCTGTTCGGGGACGAGGACGCGCTCATCCAGCTCGACATGTCGGAGTTCTCCGAGAAGCACACGGTCTCGCGGCTGTTCGGCTCGCCTCCCGGCTACGTCGGGTACGACGAGGGCGGTCAGCTCACGGAGAAGGTGCGGCGCAAGCCGTTCTCGGTCGTCCTGTTCGACGAGGTCGAGAAGGCGCACGCCGACATCTTCAACTCGCTGCTGCAGATCCTCGAGGACGGTCGCCTGACCGACTCGCAGGGTCGGGTCGTCGACTTCAAGAACACGGTCATCATCATGACGACCAACCTCGGCACGCGGGACATCGCCAAGGGCCTCATGACCGGCTTCCAGGCCGGTGGGGACCTGTCGACGTCCTACGAGCGGATGAAGTCGAAGGTCAACGACGAGCTCAAGCAGCACTTCCGGCCCGAGTTCCTCAACCGCGTCGACGACGTCATCGTGTTCCCGCAGCTGTCCCAGAGCGAGATCTTCGCGATCGTCGACCTGATGATCGCGAAGCTCGGTCTGCGGCTCGCGGACAAGGACATGTCGATCGAGGTCACCGAGGCCGCCAAGAAGCTGCTCTCCGAGAAGGGGTACGACCCGGTCCTCGGGGCCCGGCCTCTGCGTCGCGCGATCCAGCGCGACATCGAGGACCAGCTGTCGGAGAAGATCCTGTTCGGCGAGATCCACGCCGGGCAGAAGATCATCGTCGACGCGACCGGCGAGGGGATCCTCGGCGAGTTCACGTTCCAGGGTGTGGCGAAGGGGACGGCCAAGGACGAGGCCGCCAAGGTGCCCGTCGCTGCCTCCGTGGCGACGTCCACGTCGGGCACCGACCTGCCGGCGGCCCCGCCGTCGGCCGGTGGGTACGACGCGGGCACCGGGACGCTCCCGAAGCACCTCTGACGTACCGCACAGCCTGACGCACGACACCGCGACCCGGGTCCCCAGCAGGGGGCCCGGGTCGCGGCATGTCGGTGGAGCTCTCAGTCCAGCGGGCTCACCTGTCGTGCGGGCTCACCAGCCCAGCGGGCTCACCCGTCGTGCGGGCCCGCCAGCCCAGCCGGGTCACCGTCGCGTTCAGGCGCGCGCGGCCGCTGCGTGGACGGCGGTCCAGGACTCCGGCGCGAGCGTGAGCACGGTGCGTCG
>DASVMA010000120.1:0-13261 GCA_036384595.1 Cellulomonas sp.
GAGGTCCGCGAACGGCTCCCCCCGACCCGCCATCGCGCACGCCAGCTCGAACCCGTCGCGCGCGCCCGGCACGAACTCGCTCACGACACCGAGGTGGCCCGTGACGGTCGAGGTGCCCGACGGCCAGGTCGCCTCGAGCCAGGCGAGCGGGCGGGGGACGTTCTCCCACCCCTCGTCCGCGAGCGCGCGAGGCACGTCGACGTCCGGGTTCGCGCCGGGAGCGAGAGCCCGGAAGACCTTGATGATCGCGGAGCCGGCACCCGCCTGCCCCGACCCGGGCAGGAGCACGGACGTGTTCGACTGCTCGCCCGTGAGCACCTGGGCGCGCGCGGGGTCGACCTCGGCGCCCGGGCCCTGCGCGGCCGCGAGCCACGCGCGCAGGAATGCGGGGTCGCCGGCTCCGTCGAGGACATCGGTCCGCGCACCGGCGACGACGGCGTCCTGCGTGGACGGCTCGTCGAGCCCCAGCACGCCGATCGTGCGCTCCGCATGGTCCCCGCCGGTCGCACGCAGCGTCAGCGGGACCTGCAGGACGGTGTCCACACCGGGCGCGGCGGTCCGCACCAGCAGGATGCGGACGTCCGCCTCGTCGAGCGGGTCCACGAGGGTCAGCCCGCCGACGCAGCTCAGGTCGGCGGCGACGCCCTTGGCCGGGAACCAGCGTCGCCCGCGCAGCCATTCGGCGAGCAGCCCGAGCAGCATGTCGTCACGCGGCTCGCGCGTCACAGCTGGTGCGGTCATGGCGTGGACCTCCCGGCCCGGCTCACGCCAGCTCGGTCGGCGCGGCGGCCGGATCGACGACGAGCCAGTAGAACTCGCGTGACCCGAGCGTGAAGTGCATCGTGCCGTCCGGACCCACCGGTGGGAACGGCGACCCGCCGAACACGTCGTGCAGCTGGGCGCCCCTGTGCCCCGGGAGGTGCACGGTGGTTGCCCGGGGCGTCGCGGCCATGTTCGCGACGACGAGGATCGTCTCGTCGGCGGTGTACCGACGGAACGCGAGGATCGCGTCGTTGGACGTGGTCAGCACCTCGAACTCTCCGCGCCCCAGCGCGGAGTGGCGACGACGCACCGTGAGCATGCCGTGGACCCAGTGCAGCAACGACGTCGGCTGCGCGAGCTGCGCCTCCACGTTGACGTGGCCGTAGTGGTGCACGAGCGACTGGACGAGCGGGAGGTACAGCTTGCCGGGGTCGGCCGTGGAGAACCCAGCGTTGCGGTCGGGGGTCCACTGCATCGGGGTGCGGACGGCGTCGCGGTCCGCGAGCCAGATGTTGTCGCCCATGCCGATCTCGTCGCCGTAGTACAGGCACGGGCTCCCGGGCAGCGAGAGCAGCAGGGCATGCAGGAGCTCGAGCTCCTTGCGGGAGTTGTCCAGCAGCGTCGCGAGGCGGCGACGGATCCCGACGTTGGCCCGCATGCGCGAGTCGGGCGCGTACCAGCCGTACATCGACGCGCGTTCCTCGGTCGAGACCATCTCGAGCGTGAGCTCGTCGTGGTTGCGCAGGAACGTGCTCCACTGCGCGCCCCGGGGGATCGGCGGGGTGTCGGCCAGGATGTCGATGATCGAGGCGGCCCGCTGGTCACGGACCGCGTAGTAGAGGCGTGGCATGACCGGGAAGTGGAAGCACATGTGGCACTCGGGCTCCGCCTCGGTGCCGAAGTAGTGCACGACGTCCTCAGGCCACTGGTTCGCCTCGGCGAGCATGATGCGGCCCGGGAACTCGGCGTCGATCATTGCCCGGAGCCGTCGAAGGAAGCCGTGCGTCTCGGGGAGGTTCTCGCAGTTCGTGCCCTCGGCCTCGAAGAGGTAGGGCACCGCGTCGAGCCGGAACCCGTCGACGCCGAGCTGCATCCAGAACCGGACGACGTCGAACATCGCCTCGCCGACGCGCGGGTTCTCGAAGTTGAGGTCGGGCTGGTGGTTGAAGAACCTGTGCCAGTAGTACTGCCGGCGCACCGCGTCGAACGTCCAGTTGGAGGTCTCGGTGTCGACGAAGATGATCCGGGCGTCCGCGTAGCGGGTCGCGTCGTCGCTCCACACGTAGAAGTCGCCGTACGGACCCTCCGGGTCCGAGCGGGACGCCTGGAACCACGGGTGGGCGTCGCTCGTGTGGTTCATGACGACGTCGACGACGACGCGGATGCCGCGCTCGTGCGCGGCGGCGACGAGCTCGGTGAAGTCGGCGATGCTGCCGTACTGGCCCGCTATCGAGGTGTAGTCCGAGACGTCATACCCGCCGTCGCGCAGCGGCGAGGGGTAGAACGGCGGCAGCCAGAGGCAGTCGATGCCGAGCCACTGGAGGTAGTCGAGCCTCGCGATGAGGCCCTGCAGGTCGCCGCTGCCGATCCCCGCCGCGTCGGAGAAGGACCGGATCATCACCTCGTAGAAGACCGCCGACCGGTACCACTCGGGGTCGTCCGAGAGCCCCGGGCGCAACGGGGAGCCCGACGGGTGTGCTGGTGGGACAGGCTGGCGGTGCTTCGGGAGCGCACCGAGCGCGAGCTGGCCGGTCGCGGTCGAGACTCCGCCGAAAGCCGCCGGGACGACCGGGGTGGGCTGCGTGCCGGGGCTCATCTGGGTCCGATCTGGACGACGTGTGCGCAGCGCACGACCGGGTCGAGGCTCACGTACACGTCGGGTCCCCACGTGTACGACTCGTCGGACAGCACATCGTGCACGACGACCTCGGCGTCGGGCTCGAGTCCCAGGGCCGCGAGATCGAGGTGCACGACACCAGTGTGCCCGGCGTGCGGGTCGACGTTCACGACGACCACGACGACGTCCTGCGCGCCCGTCGGGGAGTGCTCGGCGGCGAGCCGCCGCGAGAAGCACAGCAGCGAGTCGTCCGTCGTCGGGTGCACCGTGAGGTTGCGCAGCTGGCGCAGGGCGGGGTGGGCTCGTCGGATCTCGTTGAGCCGCCGCAGCAGCGTCGCGATGCCGAGGTCGTCACCGAGGGACCAGTCGCGCGGTCGGAACTCGTACTTCTCGTTGTCGATCTGCTCGTCGACCCCGGGGCGCGGCACGTTCTCGACGAGCTCGTAGCCCGAGTAGACGCCCCACGTCGGGGCGCCGAGCGCGGCCAGGACGGCGCGGACGGCGAAGCCCGCGACTCCACCGCTCTGCAGGTGCGGCGGCAGGATGTCGTGCGTCGTCGGCCAGAAGCTCGGACGCAGCCAGGACCCCTGCTCGCCCGCGACCTCGGCCAGGTACTCCTCGAGCTCGACCTTCGTCGTGCGCCACGTGAAGTACGTGTACGACTGGTGGAAGCCGATCCGGGCGAGGGCCAGCATCATCGCGGGACGGGTGAACGCCTCGGACAGGAAGATGACGTCCGGGTGGGCCGCGCGCACGTCGGCGAGCAGCCGCTCCCAGAACGGCAGCGGCTTGGTGTGCGGGTTGTCGACGCGGAACGCCGTCACGCCGTGGTCGATCCAGACCTGGAGCACGCGGCGGATCTCCGTGTAGATGCCCTCGGGGTCGTTGTCGAAGTTCAGGGGGTAGATGTCCTGGTACTTCTTCGGCGGGTTCTCGGCGTAGGCGATCGTGCCGTCGGCTCGGGTCGTGAACCACTCGGGGTGGCTCGTGACCCAGGGGTGGTCCGGCGAGCACTGCAGCGCGAGGTCGAGCGCCACCTCGAGGTTCAGCCGCCGCGCCTCGGCGACGAAGGCGTCGAAGTCGTCGAAGGTGCCGAGCGACGGCTCGATCGCGTCGTGCCCGCCGTCCGGTGAGCCGATCGCGTACGGCGAGCCCGGATCGCCGGGTACCGCGGTCAAGGAGTTGTTGCGACCCTTGCGGTAGGTCGTGCCGATCGGATGGATCGGCGTGAGGTAGACGATGTCGAAGCCGAGGTCGGCGATGCGGGGCAGGTCGAGCGCAGCAGTGGCCAACGTCCCGGACGTCCACGCACCAGTCGACGGGTCGTACCGGGCGCCGACCGAGCGGGGGAACATCTCGTACCAGGCACCCGCGAGCGCGAGCGGGCGGTCGACGACGAGCGGGTAGGTCGGGGACGCGCTCACGAGGTCGCGTACCGGGTGGGCGGCGAGGGCGGACCGCACCGGCGCCGACAGTGCGGCTGCGAGTCGTTCCTCGGATGGTCGCGCGGCGTCGCGCAGCGCGTGGGCTGCGCCGGTGAGCGTCGTCGCGTCGTCAGGCTGCGCGCCAGCCGCGGCGCGCTCGAGCAGCAGGGCGCCCTCGGTGAGCATGAGCTCGACGTCGATCCCGGCAGGGACCTTGATCGCGGCGTCGTGGCTCCAGGTCCCGTACGGGTCCGACCAGCCCTCGACGCGCAGCCCCCACGCACCGGGTGCGTCCGGCACGAGCCGGGCCTCGAGGCGGTCGAGGCCCGGCGCGACGTCGACCATGCGGGCGCTCGAGCGGTCGACGCCGTCGGGACCGACCAGGACGGCTGTCGCGCCGACCGCGTCGTGCCCCTCACGGAAGACGGTGGCGCGCACGGGAACGGCCTCGCCGACGGCGGCCTTCGCGGGCCATCGGCCGGCCTCGACGACCGGGGAGACGTCGACGACGGGGATGCGTCCGATCCGTGGTCCGACCGGTCCGAAGGCTGCCTTCCGACGGCCGGGCCCGGCCTCGGGGGCTGCGGCAACGGCGGGCGCCGCGCCGATCTGGGCTGCGGCGAGCGTGGGTGGTGCGGGACGAGTCTTCTCGGGCGGCACAGGGGATGACGTGGTCACGGTCCGAACCTATCCACACGTCGTGCCCCGGGGCACCTGCTGGGCTCGATCGGTGGGCCGTGTCTGGCGTGAACGGTCAGTTCGTGCCGTTTGCGGAGGCGAGGTGTCGTCCGCGGTGGGCGACCTCGCGGTCGCGAGCGGCTGGCTCCCACGGGCTCACGCGCGCAGGTCCGCGGCGAGGGCGCGCCCCGCGGTGCGCCCCGAGAACAGGCAGCCGCCGAGGAACGTCCCCTCGAGGGTGCGGTGGCCGTGGACGCCGCCGCCTCCGAAGCCCGCGGCCTCGCCGACCGCGTACAGCCCGGTCAGCACCGACCCGTCGGGGCGCAGGACCCGCGCCTGCGTGTCGGTCAGCAGGCCCCCGAGGGTCTTGCGGGTCAGGACGGACAGCCGGATCGCGAGCAGCGGTCCGTGGTGGGGGTCGAGAAGCTCGTGCGGCGGTGCGACGCGGATGAGCCGGTCGACGACGTAGCGGCGCGCCATGGCGGTCGCACCGACCTGGAGGTCCTTGCCCAGCCCGCTCGCGACCTGCGCGTCCCGCAGCGCGATCGTGTGCGCGAGCCGAGCGCCGTCGATGCGCTCGCTCCCCGCGAGGGTGTTCATACGTCGGGCGAGCTCGCCCGGCGTGTCGGCCCACAGGAACTCGGGAGAGCTGGCGGCGAACGTCTCGACCGGGCCGACGGCTCCCGGCAGGGCCCGCTGGAGCAGCAGGCGGACGTCCCTGCCCGTGAGGTCCGGGTTCTGCTCCGAGCCGGACAGCGCCAGCTCGGCGCCCAGGATCGTCTTGTCGAGGACGAACCACGAGTGGTCGTCGCCGCGCCGCGTGATGTGCCGCAGCGCCCCGACCGCGTCGAAGCCGGGGAAGAGCGGCACCGGGAGGCGCTCGCCGTCCGCGTCGAGCCACAGCGAGCTGGGTCCGGCCAGGATCCGGATGCCGTGCCGGTTCCAGACGGGCGAGTGGTTCGTGATGCCCTCGGGGTAGTGCCACATGCGGTCCGAGTGCACGACGGCGCCCCCCGCGACGCCTGCCAGGGCGATCCCTGAGCCGTCCACGTGATCCGGGACGCCCGACAGCATCCGGCCGGGCAGCGTGCCCGCCTCGGGGGGCCAGGAGGATCGCACGAGCTCGTGGTTCGCGCCGATGCCCCCGGTGGCGACGACGACGGCGTGCGCCGACACCTCGAACGCACCGACGACGGCCCGTGAGCTGGGTGCGCCGCGCTCGGCACCGTCGCGCGCAAGGACATCGCCGCGCACGCCCGTGACCCGACCGTCAGTCGTGACGAGCTCGGTCGCCCGGTGGCGGAACCGGACGTCGACGAACCCGCGGCGGTGCGCCGAGAGCAGCGTGCGCACGAACGGCTCGAGCAGACCCGGCCCGGTGCCCCACGTGACGTGGAACCGTGGAACCGAGTTCCCGTGGCCGTCCGCGAGGTACCCGCCCCGCTCGGCCCACTGCACCAGCGGGAACCAGCGCACCCCCTGGGCGTGCAACCAGCTCCGCAGCTCGCCGGCCGCGAAGTCCACGAACCCTTCGGCCCACGCGCGCGACCAGCGGTCGTCGTCGCCGGCGGAGAAGTCGGCCGACCCGAGCCAGTCTGCCAAGGCGAGCTCGGCCGAGTCCTTGATCCCCAGGCGCCGCTGCTCAGGGGAGTCGACGAGGAAGAGGCCTCCGAAGGACCACCAGGCCTGGCCGCCGAGGCTCGCGGGAGGCTCGGCATCGAGCAGGACGACTCGATGGCCGGCCGCGGTGAGCTCAGCGGTCGCGACGAGCCCGGCAAGGCCCGCTCCGAGGACGACGACGTCGGTGTCGGTCATGGCGGGAGACTAGCCCGCCGTGCAGACCGGCGTCAGACCGCGACGTACACGCGCAGCGTGAGCGGCTCGACCAGGACGCGATCACCCGTGACGGGGTCCGGCGAGCCGTTGAGCTCCGCGTAGCGCTCGTCCGGGTGCTCCCACGCGGAGTCCCACACCAGCTCCCAGTGGGTCGGACGATCGTCGCCGAGCGCGACGTCGACCGGGTCGAGCGAGCCGTTGATGACGAGCAGGACCGTCGAGACGTCGTCGGGTCCCGGCCCCGTGGGCGTGGACCGCACCATCTGCAGCGTCCGCGTCGCCGGGTCGTGCCAGCGCGCGTGGTCGAACGCGACGCCGTCCGCCCCGTACCAGGCCAGGTCAGGCCGGGCGCCCGGTGCGTGCGCGGCGCCCGTGAAGAACTGGCTCGTGCGCAGGGCAGCGTGCTCGCGACGCAGGCCCAGGAGGTAGCGCGCGGTGTCGAGGAGGTCGGTGCGCCACGGCGACAGGTCCCAGCGGACCCACGACAGCTCGTTGTCCTGGCAGTAGGCGTTGTTGTTGCCGCGCTGCGTCCGGCCCAGCTCGTCGCCCGCCGTGATCAGGGGTGTGCCCGCGGACAGCACGAGCGTGGCGAACAGGTTGCGGATCGACCGGCGGCGCAGCGGCACGATGTCCGCTCCCGGGGTGTCGACCGTGAGCGGGCCCTCGATGCCGTGGTTCCAGGACCGGTTGTCGTCCGCGCCGTCCCTGTTCTGCTCGCCGTTGGCCGCGTTGTGCTTGTGCTCGAACGCCACCAGATCGGCCAGGGTGAACCCGTCGTGCGCGGTCACGTAGTTGACCGACGCCGCCGGGGTGCGGATCAGCTGGGGGTCGCTGGGACCGAACAGGTCGACGGAGCCCGCAAGCCGCGTCGCGAGCTCCCGGACGCGGTGGCCCGGCAGCCCGTGCGCCGCACGGCTCGGCTCCGCGAGCCAGAACGAGCGCACGGCGTTACGGAACCGGTCGTTCCACTCGGCCATGGGCGGCGGGAACTGGCCCGTCTGCCAGCCGCCCGGACCCACGTCCCAGGGTTCGGCGACGAGCTTGAGACCGTGCAGGTGCGGATCCGTCGCGAGCGCCGTGAGGAATGCGTGGTTCGGGTCGAAGCCGTCGTGCGCGCGACCCAGGGTCACAGCGAGGTCGAACCGGAACCCGTCGACACCGACCTCGTCGGCCCAGTAGCGCAGCGAGTCCATCGCGAGCCGGACTACCTCGCGGCGCCGGAAGTCGAGCGTGTTCCCGGTCCCTGTGACGTCGGCGAGCGTCGCCGGGTAGCCGCCGTCGTGCCGGTAGTAGAGGGAGCTGTCGAGCCCGCGCAAGCTGAGGTGCTGGCCCGGGAGCCCGCCCTCGCACGTGTGGTTGTAGACGACGTCGAGGATGACCTCGATCCCGGCCTCGTGCAGCGCGTGGACGGCGCTGCGGATCTCGTCGAGCACGGCGGCGGCCCCGGCCTCTCGGGCGCGGGCAGTCGCATACGGCGCGTGCGGAGCGAAGAAGCCGAGCGTGCTGTAGCCCCAGTAGTTGACCAGGCCCTTGGCGATCAGGTGCGGCTCGGAGGCGAACGCGTGGATCGGCAGGAGCTCGAGGGTCGTCACGCCGAGAGCGCTCAGGTGGTCGATCGTCGCGGGGTGAGCGAGGCCCGCGTACGTTCCGCGCAGCTCCTCGGGCACGGCGTCGAGGCACTGCGTCAGGCCGCGCACATGGGCCTCGTAGATGACCGTGTGCTCCCACGCGACGTGGGGCCGGTTGCCGGCGGGGTGCAGCAGGTCGCCGTTGCCGCCGCGGGGGTCGACCACGACGGAATGCGCTGTGAACGGCAGCGAGTCCCGCTCGTCGGCCGGTCCGTACGGGTCGCCTACCAGCTCGCCGTCGACGACGTGGCCGTACGTCTCGGGCGTGTAGGTGACCTCGCCGGCCAGCCCGCGCGCGTACGGGTCGACCAGGAGCTTCGCGGGGTTGTAGCGCATCCCGCCCGCCGGGTCCCAGGTGCCGTGGGCGCGGAAGCCGTAGCGCTGGCCCGGGCGGACGCCGTCGACCCACGCCCAGAAGACACCGAGTCGCGGACCGTCGAGAGGGACCCTGCGCTCGCTCCACCCGGTCGCGGACCGTGGGTCGGGGTCGATCAGGCAGAGCTCGACGGCGTCCGCATGCGACGCGAGCACCGCGACGCTCACGCCCTCGGAGGTGACGTGGACCCCGAGGGGCGGGGTCGGGCGGGTCCGGGGGCGGGGGCTCACAAGTCCTAGTGTGGCCTTCCTGTGCGCCGAATCGGGCATGACGCGGCAGTTCTGAGGCCCATGTCACGTCGCGACAGGGCTGTGGGCGTCCCAGCTGCCGACATCGCAGCAGCTGCCGCGGCCCGGGAAGGTAACGTTCCGCGGGTGAGAATCGTGGTGCTGGTCAAGCATGTCCCGGACATCCAGTCGGAGCGCGCGCTGGGTCCCGACGGGCGCGTGGTGCGCGATGGCGGCGACGGCACGATCAACGAGCTCGACGAGAACGCGGTCGAGGCCGCCCTCCTGCTCGTCGAGCAGCACGGCGGTGAGGTCGTCGCGCTGACCGTCGGACCAGCGGACGCGGTCGACGCGGTCCGCCGGGCCCTGCAGCTCGGAGCCGACGCGGGCATGCACGTGCTCGACGACGCGATCGCCGGCTCCGACGTCTTCGGTACCGTCGCCGTGCTCGCCGCCGCCGTCCGCCGCCTCGACGCCGAGGCGCCCGTCGACCTGGTGCTCACCGGCATGGCCGGGCTCGACGGGTTGACATCGCTGGTCCCCGCGGCGCTCGCGGCCGAGCTCGACCTGCCTCAGCTGACTCTCGCGAGCGAGCTCACGGTCATCGCGTCCGCGTCCGGATGGACCGCCCGCGTCCGCCGCGACCTGGACCACGCGACCGAGGTGCTCGAGGCCCCCCTGCCCGCGCTCGTGTCGGTGACCGACCAGGCCAACGAGCCGCGCTACCCGAACTTCAAGGGCATCATGGCCGCCCGCAAGAAGCCGGTCGAGGTCCTGGGGCTCGCAGACCTCGGCATCGAGGCGGCCGTGGTGGGCGACGCAGGTGCGCGGACCGAGGTCGTCGACGCCGCGAGGCGCCCCGCCCGTGAGAACCGCATCCTCGTGACCGATGACGGCGACGCCGGGCTCCGGCTCGCCGCGTACCTCGTCGAGAACAAGCTCGTCTGAGCCCGCAGACCGTGACCGAAGGACGACCGACGATGACGACGCCCGTGACCGGCTCTGTGCTGGTCCTGCTCGACCACGCCGCTGACGGTGTGCTCCGCCCCCCCGCCCTCGAGCTGCTGACCGCCGCCCGGTCGCTCGGTGCCGTGCAGGGCGCCTGGGTCGCCGGTGCCGATGGGGCCGGGCCGGACGCCCGGACGCTCGAGCTGCTCGGCACCTACGGGGCCGAGACCGTGCACCGCCTGGACCTCGGCGACGCGGACGCCCGCCTGACCCCGGTCGTCGCCCAGGGACTCACGGCTCTCCTGCAGCGGACCGGCGCCTCGGTGCTTCTGCTCACGTCGTCGTTCGAGAACAAGGAGATCGCCGCGCGGGTCGGCGTCGCCACCGGAGCCGGTGTCGTCGTGGACGCGTCGGCCCTCGAGGTCGCAGACGACCGCGTCGTGGCCGCCAAGACCGTGTTCGCGGGGACGTGGAACACGCGCTGCGCGGTCCGCACGCCGCTCGCGGTCATCGCGCTCAAGGCAGGCTCGCTGCAGGCGGAACCCGCCGCCGAGCCCACGACGGCGACAGTCGTCCCGCAGACCGTCGAGGTGGACGGGGGAGCGCGGCGCGTGACGGTCGCCGAGCACACCGAGCGGGCCGCGTCGACGCGCCCCGACCTCAGTGCGGCTCAGGTCGTCGTGGTCGGTGGCCGTGGCACCAACGGCGACTTCACGCCGCTCGAGGAGCTCGCGGACCTGCTGGCTGGAGCGGTCGGCGCCACGCGCGTCGCGACCGACGAGGGGTGGATCGGTCACGACGCGCAGATCGGTCAGACCGGCGTCACGGTCGCACCGCAGCTGTACATCGGCGCCGGGGTGTCCGGCGCGGTGCACCACCGCGGCGGGATGCAGTCCGCCGGCACCATCGTGGCCATCAACAGCGACCCGGAGGCGCCGATCTTCGAGATCGCCGACTTCGGCATCGTCGGCGACCTGTTCACCGTCCTGCCCCAGGCGACCGAGGAGCTGCGCCGGCTCAAGGGCTGACCGGTCGGGCCGGCGTGGGCTCAGGCCAGCTCGCGCAGCCAGCTGAGCGCGGCAGACGCCTGCGCACGCTGGAACCGGCGCAGGTTGGGGATGCCGACCGGGGCCGGCAGGACCGAGCTCGCCGTGAGGAACCCTGCCAGTCCCGCAAGGGCTGACCGCAGGTCCTGCGGGGGCACCCCGTCCGAGACGGGGTGGGACCAGAAGTGCTTCTGCGGGTCGCCGCCGCCCTGCATCGCGACGCTCGGCAGCATGAACGCGAGGTCGAGCCACGGGGCGCCGATGCTCGCGTGCGGCCAGTCGATGAGCGTCACCCGGTGATGGTCGGGGTCGATCATCGCGTTGTCGGCCCGCAGGTCACCGTGGACGAGCGCGCGCCCGGCGCAGACGCGCAGCGAGTCCTCTTCCCAGACGATGAGCCGGTCGATGTTCGACTGGGCCCAGGTGCCGATCTCGCCCGAGGCGGCCACGAGCGCGCCGATCTCGTCGGCGGGCCGCTGCTGCAGCCGGCGCCAGCCGGTGAAGTCGCGGGCGAGCTTGACGTCGGTCCGCGGCAGGTCGTGCCCCGGCAGCGGCTCGGCGTCGGCCAGCGGGATGAGGGCGTCGAGGACGAGGCGGAGCTCGTCGGGCCGCCACGGCATCTCGGGTGGGCGACCGTGCGCGACCTCGAACCCGAGGATGACCCACTCGCCGTCGTCGTGCCACCAGTACAGCCGGGGGGCGGGAACCTGCGGGGGGAGCGCGGCCGCGACGCGGATCTCGGCACGGGCGAGCTCGGGGGACTCGGGGTTCTGCTCGGGAGAGACGGCCTTGACGAACACGCCACGGCCGTCGGTCAGCTCGAGGATCGCCGCGAAACCGGGACTGAATCCCGAGTTGGCGCTCGACTCGGCGGTCACGCGGGCGCCGGCGAGCGACGAGATCCGGTTGCGGACGGCGCGCGGCAGGTCGGTCCAACCCAGCCGCTGGCCACTGAAGGCAAGCGGCGGGGCGCTGGCGTCGTCGGCACTCACGGACCCATAGTGCCAGCGTCCTTCGTAGAATCGTCAGCGTGACCACATATCTGGACCATGCGGCGACCACGCCGATGCTCCCCGAGGCGGCTCGGGCCTTGGCGGAGCAGCTGGCCCGGACCGGCAACCCCTCCTCGCTGCACACCTCCGGCCGGGCGGCACGGCGCGTCGTCGAGGAGTCCCGCGAGCAGATCGCCGCGACGCTCGGCGCCCGGCCGAGCGAGGTCATCTTCACGGGCGGCGGCACCGAGGCCGACAACCTCGCGGTCAAGGGGCTGTTCTGGGCACGCCGGCGGCAGGACCCCGCCCGGATGCGCATCCTCGTGTCGGCGGTCGAGCACCACGCGGTCATCGACCCCGCGTTCTGGATGGCTGCGCACGCCGGCGCCGAGATCGTGCTGCTGCCCGTCGACCAGGACGGCGTCCTGCGCCCCGACGCGCTCGCGGCCGAGCTGGAGGCGCACGGCGAGCAGGCCGCCCTGATCTCCGTCATGTGGGCGAACAACGAGGTCGGAGCGCTGCAGCCGCTCGACGACGTCGTCGCGCTGGCACGGCGCTTCGGGGTCCCGGTGCACGCCGACGCGGTCCAGGCCGTCGGGCAGCTGCCGGTCGACTTCGCCGCCTCGGGTCTCGACGCGCTGACCGTGAGCGGCCACAAGGTCGGTGGCCCGGGCGGCATCGGTGCGCTCGTGGCGCGCCGAGGACTCGAGCTCACCCCGGTCCTGCACGGCGGTGGCCAGGAACGGGGGGTCCGATCCGGGACCCTGGCTGTGCCCCTGATCGCGTCCATGGCGGTCGCGCTCGAGGCAGCGGTCGCCGCCCAGCCGGGGTACGCCCTGAGAGTCGGCGCCTTGCGCGACCAGCTCGTCGCCGCGGTGCGTCACGTGGCCCCCGAGGCCGTGCTGCGCGGGCCGGCGGACCTTGCCCGGCGACTGCCTGCGAATGCGCACTTCACCTTCCCGGGATGCGAGGGCGACTCGCTGCTGTACCTGCTCGACTCGGCCGGGATCGAGTGCTCGACCGGGTCCGCGTGCCAGGCCGGCGTGCCGCAGCCGAGCCACGTCCTGCTCGCGATGGGGCTCGACGAGGTGGACGCGCGCGGTGCGCTGCGGTTCTCGCTCGGTCGCACCTCGACCGCGGCGGACGTCGACGCGCTCGCTGCCGCGCTTCCCGGTGTGGTCGACCGCGCGCGTGCGGCGGGCCTCGCCAGTGCCGCCCACTCGTCCGGCGGGACCGCCTGATGCGTGTCCTCGCGGCCATGTCCGGCGGGGTCGACTCTGCCGTCGCGGCCGCTCGGGCCGTCGATGCCGGCCACGACGTGGTGGGCGTCCACATGGCGCTGTCGCGGAACCGCGACCAGTTCCGGAACGGCTCGCGCGGGTGCTGCTCGATCGAGGACGCGGGTGACGCGCGCCGCGCTGCGGACGTGCTGGGGATCCCGTACTACGTGTGGGACCTGTCGGAGCGCTTCGAGGAGACGGTCGTCGCCGACTTCCTCGCGGAGTAC
>DASVMA010000121.1:0-3506 GCA_036384595.1 Cellulomonas sp.
CCAGCCCGGCGGCGAGGACGGCGATCGACTGGCTGGCGACGACCCAGATGAACCAGGTCCCGTTGGCGTGCTGCACGAGCGGGCGGCCGGAGTTGCCGAGGACGGCGGTCCAGGGAATCACATAGCCGAGCACGAGCCACGACAGTGAGCCCACGGCGAGCAGCACCAGCGCGGCTCCGTGATGCTCGTCGATCGCCAGCCGCGTGCCCAGCACGTCCGTGGCAGCGACGAAGGTGAAGTAGCCGAACGCGCGGGCCGGGTCGGCCAGGTCGCGGACCACGTCGGCCCGGAAGGCGACCACTCGCCACACGTCGAGCGTGAGCAGGACGGCGTACGCGACGGCCGCCAACCACAGGAGTGCGACCGACAGCGCTCGGGCGTGCTGGTTCTGCATGGCGATCGACACGATGCCGGTGGCCATCGTCAGCGCGAAGTACCCGGGGTTCAGGGTTCGGACCGCCTGAGCCACCCCACCACCGTGCGCGACTGTCGGTGGTGCGCCGGGGGCCCCGGCCATGCCGCTACCTCGAGTCCTCCCCGCGCCGGCACGGGGACCGCCGCCGTCAATGGCGCGGCCCCGATCCTAGCGACGACCGATGCTCAGAGACGTGGTGCGCGCGACGTCGATCACGTCAGGACGTGAAGGAGCACTCGCACAGCACGTTGAACTCCACGACCTGGTCACCGTCGTCGGCCCTGGCCCAGGCCGCCGCTTCGGCTCGCGAGGCGAAGCGACGGCCAGCGAGCCGTCCGTTCGCCCGCAAGACCCCCACCTCGATGGCCTCACGGGGGTCGTCGACACCGACGTCGGCGCTCGTCTCCGTGCCCGCGTGTGGTGCTTCGGCGCTCATGGCTCTGCCCTTCCGTTCGAAGTTCCCGCGGCGATCGGAGCGTTCGCCGTGCGGCGGTTCACCTCAGCCACTGCGGACCCGGCTGAGCACGAGGCCGATCGGGATGCTCACGCCGCTCACGCCACCCCCTCGCCGCTGCGCACAGGCACGGGCACGAGGTGCACGAGGCACAGGTCCGGGCGCACGAGAGGTTCGAGCCGGACGGCGACCGGGGGCGCCTGCATGCGGTCCAGCGCCCCCTCGATGAGACCGAGATGGACCGCACAGACGACGTCCGGGTGCGCTCGCGCGACGTCATAGAAGGGACACGCGTGCAGCTCGACGACGGTGGCGGTGTCAGGCGCCTCACTCGATCCGCGGCCGCTGGCCTCACCGATCGTCGGGGCGAACCCGACGTCGCCGAGAAGCGCCACGACGCGGTCGACAGCGCGGGCAGAGTCGAGGGGACTGGTGCCCGCGTCGCCCCGACGCTCGATCTCGTGGCCCCATCGCCGTCCCGCCTCAGCGGCGAGGGAGCCAGGATCTGCCTCGCCGTCATGGATCCCGTCGGCCAGGATCTCGGCGAGGAGCTTGTAGGACTCCTCGGTCGCGCCGGTGGGCGGCGTGACTGCGCTGAAGAGCAGGCGGGGGCGACCGGGCGATGTCCGCACCTGCACCTGGCTGTCGACGAGCTCGGCCTCGACGAGCTGGTCCAGGTGCGACCGCACCGTGTTGGCGTGCAGCCCCACCCGCTCGGCGATGGTCGGCACATCCAGAGGCGCGTCGCTCGCGCGCAGGACCTCCAGGACGGCGACCCGGCTGACGCCGGACAGCACACGATGCCTACGCGAGTCGATCGGTTCCGGTTGCACGCACCCAGTTTTCCTTGGCTGTTTCGTGAGAACAACTCCCCGCACGACTCGTCGGTCCGCTCTCCGGCGCGGGTCACAGTTTTCACGGAAGGTATTGTAACAATTGCGAGGCGCTCGACGCAGAGACCCCGACCCGTCAGGAGACCCCATGCCGCTCGAGATCCACCAGATCGCTTCGCCACCTCCGGCCCAGGACCCTGTGACGCGGCCCTCGACCCCGCCCAACGCCGACGTGATCGCCGCGATCGCCCGTCACCACACCGCGCTCGCCGACCAGCTCTCCGCCTTGACGGCCGCCGTGACCGATGGCGCACGCTCGGGCAGCTTCGCCCGGCCGCAGGCGGACCTGGTCGCCTGGTTCGCCACGGAGCTCCTGCCACATGCGCGTGCCGAGGAGACCACGCTGTACTCCGCGGGATCCCTCCTTGAAGGCACGCGGCTCCTGGTCGCCGCCATGGTCGCAGAGCACCGCGCGCTCGAGGTGCTGGTCGCTGATCTGGGAAACATCCACGACGCCTTCGCGGTGGCGGTCGCTGCGGGGTCCGCGAAGGCGCTCTTCGCCGTCCACCTCGCCAAGGAGAACGAGCTGCTCCTCCCCGGGCTGGACTCCGCCGGTGTCGACCTCGGCGCCGCCCTGGCGGGGATGCACGAGATCGTCGGCGGCATGGGCGAGCCCGACGAGCTCGACGTCCGCACCCTGCCGCACAGCAGCCGCGACGACATCATCGTCGCCCGGCTCGACCAGCTGCTGCCCGGCGGCCGGTTCGTCATCCTCAACGACCACGACCCCCAGCCGCTGCGCTACCAGACGGACGCACTGTGGCCGGGCGAGCTCACCTGGGCCTACCTCGAGACCGGACCGCTCCGGTGGAAGGTCGAGATCACCCGTGCCGGCTGAATCGGCTGCGCCGGACGGCGTGGCCGCTCGACCCCAGCGACCGGTCCGGCTCATGCACCATGACGCTGCGGAACGGCCGTTCATCGTGATCTGGGAGGTCACACGCGCGTGCCAGCTCGCGTGCACGCACTGCCGGGCGGAGGCGATCCGGACCCGCAACCCCTTCGAGCTCACGACCGACGAGGGCCGCCAGCTCCTGGACGACCTGGCATCGTTCGGGACACCGCGACCGCTGGTGGTCCTGACCGGCGGCGACCCGTTCGAACGGCCCGACCTGCCCGAGCTCGTCGCGCACGGAACGAGGATCGGACTCAGCATCGCGCTGTCACCGTCGGTCACCGCCCGGCTCACCCGCACCGTGCTCGTCGAGCTGCACGAAGCCGGCGCGAAGGCCGTCTCGCTGTCCCTGGACGGTGCGACAGCACAGACCCACGACGACTTCCGCGGGGTCGACGGGGTCTTCGCTGCGACGGTGGACGCCGCCCGGACCGTCCTCGACGTCGGATTCCGGCTGCAGATCAACACGACCGTCAGCAGAGCGAACGTGCGTGAGCTACCGCGGATCCTGCGGACGGTCGTCGACATGGGCGCGTCCCTGTGGAGCGTGTTCTTCCTCGTCCCGACCGGCCGAGGCGCCCTCGTCGAGGCGGTCACCGCCCGTGAGGAGGAGGAAGTCCTGCACTGGCTGCACGACGTCTCGGCGCACGTCCCGATCAAGACGACCGAGGCACCCCACTACCGGCGAGTCGCCATCCAGCGCGCCGGAGTCGAGGCTCTCGACGACGTGTTCCCGGTCGGGCCGCTGCGCGCGCAGCTACGCCGCGACACCACGGACCTCTTTGCCGGGCGCCCGCCTCGACCGCGCGTGCCGAGGGCACCGATCGACGTCAATGCGGGGCGCGGCTT
>DASVMA010000122.1:0-16267 GCA_036384595.1 Cellulomonas sp.
CACGTCGGCCGCGGCGCGCAGCACGTCGAACACCCGGTGGTCCGCATCGTTGTTGATCGACCCCGAGAGACGGTTGGGGCCCGTGACGGCGCCGTCGACCGTGGCGACCATGTTGGCCCGGACCCACGCAGCGCGACCGGCGGGCGGGCGCAGGTGCGCGTAGAGCTCACCGAGCGACACCTCGGTGGGGTCGGCGTCGAGGGGAGCGCGCCCTGCGGGCAGGAGGACGTCGAGGGTGGGTACCTGGCGGGGGGTTGCCATGCAGGTCAGGCTAACCGCCGGTCGCCGGGACCGCCGGTCGCCGTGGTCGCTGCCGTCGGGCCGGGCTGCGGGCTCAGGACGACGTGCGGTAGGTGCCGGCGAGTGATGCGGCGAGCTCGACGACCGGCCCCACGACGACGACGGCGGGGGAGCGGACCGCGCGGGCGGCAGCGAGCTCGGCGATGTCGGCGAGGGTGCCCACCGTGGTGCGCTGGTCCGCCGTCGTGCCGCGCTCGATGACCGCCACGGGGGTCGTCGCCGCCCGACCGAGCTCGACGAGCCGCGCCGCGTGCTCCTTCAGCCGCGTGACCCCCATGAGCAGCACGAGCGTCCCGTCGAGACGGGCGAGCGCGGGCCAGTCCGGTGCGGCGTCGTGCGCCGAGACCACGGTCACCTGCCGGGACACGTTCCGGTGCGTGACGGGGATGCCGGCAGCCGCAGGGACGGCGAACGCACTCGTGACACCGGGGACGACCTCGACCTCGACCCCGGCGGCCAGGCATGCGAGCAGCTCCTCGCCGCCGCGCCCGAGCACGAACGGGTCGCCACCCTTGAGCCGCACGACCCGTCGGCCGGCCTGCGCGCGCTCGACGAGCACCGCGTTGATCTCGTCCTGGCTGATCGTGTGCGCATCGGGAGACTTGCCGGCCTCGATGACCTCGACGTCGTCGTCCAGCCCGGCGAGGAGCTCGCGGGGCGCGAGCCGGTCCACGACGACGACGTCGGCCTGCGCGAGCAGCCGGCGCCCGCGTGTCGTGATCAGGCCCGGGTCGCCCGGGCCGCCCCCGACGAGGGCGACCGACCCGGGGCCAGGCCGGCGGCGGCGGATCGGCAGATCGCCCGTGTCGAGCAGCGTGGCCACGGCGGTACGGATCGCCGCAGCGCGTCGAGGGTCGCCGCCGGCATTGACGGCGACCGTGACGTCTCCGGAGCGTGCGACGGCGGACGACCAGGCGCTCGAGGCCGACGGGTCGCCGGTCCGGATGCACCAGATCCGGGCGGCGTCGGCGTCCGCGGCGACGGCGTCGTCCGTCGCGGGCCGCCCGGTCGCGGTGTGCACCAGCCAGGCGCCGTCGAGGTCACCGTGCGCGTAGCCCCGGGCGACGTGCTCGACCGCGCCCGACCGGGCGAGCTCCGCGAGGTCGGCGCTGAGCTCGGGCGAGACGACGCGGACCACCGCACCGGCGTCGAGCAGGGCGGCGGTGCGTCGGGTGGCCACCATGCCTCCGCCCACCACGACCACGGAGCGGCCGTGGAGGTCGAGCAGCACCGGGTGGCGCACCGGACCGGCGCCGGTCTCACTCATCGCCCGTTACCGTCCGCCCGCGCCGGTCAGGCCGCGCGCGCGGAGGACCTTGCGCTCGAGCGGGCCGAACACGGCGAGCTCGATCGCCATGCCGACCGCGAAGATCAGCAGGATCGACGCGATGACGAGCGACATGTCGTTCGTCTGACGGCCCAGGTCGAGCAGCTGGCCGAGGCCCGTGCCGAGCTGCGGGGACGAGGAGATGAGCTCGGCGGCCATCAAGGAGCGCCACGCGAACGCCCAGCCCTGCTTGAGCCCGGCGAGGAAGCCGGGGAGCGCGCCGGGCAGCAGGACGTATCGGATCCGGGTCCACCCGCTCGCGCCGAGGACCTGCCCGACACGCAGGAACAGCGGCGGGACCTGGTCGACGCCGGCAAGCAGGCCGTTGACGATCGAGGGGATCGCGCCGAGCAGGACGACCGTGAAGATCGCGGCGTTGCTCAGCTGGAACCAGATGAGCGCGGCCGGCACCCACGCGACCGACGGGAGCGACTGCAGTCCCGAGATGATCGGCCCCAGGGCCCGCCGCAGCAGGGGGACGGTGGCCATCGCGGTGCCCAGCAGCACGCCGACGACGACCGAGATCGCGAACCCCAGGCCGCCGCGCTCCAGGCTGAGCCCGACGGCACGGACGCCTGAGCCGTCCTGGGCGGAGACGACGAGAGCGGTCCACACGTCGGCCGGGCTCGGCAGCGCGTACGACGGCTTGAGCTTGGCGACCGCGACCGCCTGCCACACGCCGCCGAAGACCAGGACGGCCGCCGCGGTCGGCCAGAAGGCGCGCCAGGCAGCGCGCGTCGCGCTCGCAGGTACGGGTGCGACGAGCGAGTCGAGCGCGTCGAGCCCCGCCTCGAGGGCGCGGACGTCGTTCGGAGCGGTGTCAGTGGCCATGGCGCACGATCTCCCGTCGCAGGTGCTCGGTGATCTCGGTCGAGAGGTCGCCGACGGCCGGGTCCTCGATCCGTCGGGGCTGGGGGATCCCGACCGACCACTCGCGCACGACGCGACCGGGCCGGGAGGACAGGAGCACGACGCGCTGCCCGAGCCGGACGGCCTCGCGCACGTTGTGCGTCACGAAGACGACCGAGAGGCCGGTCTCCTGCCAGATGCGGGTCAGCTCGTCGTGCATGACGTCGCGCGTGATCGCGTCGAGAGCCGCGAACGGCTCGTCCATGAGCAGGACGCGCCCCTCCTGGGCGAGGGCACGGGCCAGCGCGACGCGTTGGCGCATGCCGCCCGACAGCTCATGGACGCGCTTGGCCGCGGCGCCGTCGAGATGGACGAGGTCGAGCAGCCGCCGGGCCTCGCCCGCCCGTGCACCGCGCGGCACCCCCCGCAGGCGCAGGGCGAGCTCGACGTTCTGGCCCGCGTCGAGCCACGGGAACAGCGCGGGCTCCTGGAACATCAGGGCGGGGCGCCCCGCGGCGACCTCGACCGTTCCCGACGTGGGCGCGTCGAGCCCCGCGATGATCGACAGGAGCGTGGACTTGCCGCAGCCCGACGCCCCGACGAGGCACACGAACTCGCCGGGGGCCACGGTCAGGTCGATGCGGTCCAGCACGGGCGGTCGGCTCGTGTCGCCGAAGTCCTTGGACACCTGCTCGAGGCGCACGGCCGCCGGCGGACGGGGGTCGCCCTGCACGGCCAGGTCGGCGGAGAGCGTCGGAGCGTCCGTCCGGGTGGCGGTCATCGCTACTCCGTCCCGAGCCCGGCAGCCGACACGGGCGGCAGCCCGTGCGCCCGCAGGACCTCGTTGAGGGGGGTCAGGTCGTAGATGCCGTGCAGGTCGACCTTGCCGGACACGCCGACCTGCACCGCGTGGTCGGCGGACGTCTGGATCGAGCTGGCGACCGGGTCGTTCGTGATCGTCAGGTTCGACCAGGCGCGGTCGAGGACGCCCGGGCTGAGCTTCTTGGAGGTCAGCGCCTCGATCGCGTCGTTGGCCTGCGTCCGGGCCTCGGCGTCGTGCGCCGCGATCCAGTCGGTCGTCGCCAGCTGCGCCTCGATGAGCTTGGCGACGGTGCCCGGGTACCTCGTGAGGAACTCGGTGCGCACGACGAGGTTCGTCGTGACGAACTGCCCGCCGGGCCACAGGTCCGCCTCGTTGACGAGCACGTGCGCCCCGCCGTCGAGGACGAGGCGGGATGCCCACGGCTCGGGGACCCACGCGCCGTCCAGGGTGCCCTGCTTGAACAGGTCGAGCGTCTGGGCGTTCTCCTGCGGCACGATGTCGAGGTCGTTCTGTCCGCCCTTGACCGAGGTCTGCAGCCCGTTGGACCTGAGCCACGCGCGCAGCGCGACGTCCTGGGTGTTGCCGAGCTGCGGCGTCGCGATCGTCTTTCCGCGCAGGTCGGCGACCGAGGCGATCCCGTCGCGCACGACGAGCTGGGCACCGCCCGACGTCGCACCCGCGACGATCCGGATCGCCTCGCCGTCAGACTTCGCGAACGCGTTGATCGACGGGTTCGGGCCGATGTACGCGGCGTCGATCCCGCCACCGAAGATCGCCTCGACCGCAGCCGGGCCGGCGTTGAAGATCTGCGTCGTCAGCTTGGTGCCGCCGAGCGCAGAGGCGAACGTGCCGTTGGCGACGCCGATGAGCGGGATCGCGTGGGTGATGTTCGCGAAGTACCCGAGCCGCAGCTCAGCCGCCTCGGCGGTGGACCCCGCGGACGACCCGGCGGTCGAGGGTGCCGTCGCCGCCTGCCCGGAGGACGCGCACGCGGCGAGGCTCAGCGCGGCGAGCGTTGCGAGTGCTCCGATGACGGCGGCGTGACGGCGGGTGGGGGACGGGGGGTGGGATGACATGGGTGGTTCCTCTCGGCCGAGCAGGGGATGACGGACGCGTCTCCTACCGCGCGTGACATCGCCCTGGCTCGTCCGAGGTGGCCACGAGGACCGACGGGCCGATCATGCCCGCGGCGAGCGTCGAGCCGTCCGCCTGGTCGACCAGGAGGAACACGCCCGTGCGACGGTGCTCGGCATACGCGTCGAGCACGACGGGCTCGGCGAGGCGCACGTGCACCGTGCCGATCT
Source organism: Cellulomonas sp. (assembly GCA_036384595.1). GTDB lineage: Bacteria > Actinomycetota > Actinomycetes > Actinomycetales > Cellulomonadaceae > Cellulomonas_A. Next base: position 4,604 of record DASVMA010000122.1, read on the forward strand.
CGTTGAGCGCGAGGGTCGTGGCGCCCTCGTCGACCGTCAGGGTGTCGATGTCGAGGCGAGACCCGACGCCGCGCACGAGGCCCCGCACCGTCCTGGTGCCGATCCGCACGAGGACGCGGGCGCCGAGCACGGGCGCACGCTCGGACAGCCAGCACACGGTGCCGACGAGGTCCGTTCCGGTCGTCGTCGGCGCGTCTGCGGGCGCGAGCACGTCACCCCGGGACACGTCGAGGTCGTCCTCGAGCCGCAACGTCACGGACTGCGGCGCGTACGCCTGCGTCAGCTCACCGTCGGAGGTGTCGATCCCGACCACGCGCGTGCGGCCGCCGGCAGGGAGCACGACGACCTCGTCGCCGACCCGGACGACCCCGGACGCGACCCGGCCCGCGTACCCGCGGTAGTCCGGGTGCTCCGCCGTCCGGGGCCGGATGACGACCTGGACAGGGAACCGGAACGCCTCGGTGGTCGGGTCACGGTCGACCGGGACGTCCTCGAGGTGCTCCAGCAGGGTCGGGCCGTCGTACCAGGGCGTGCGGCTCGACGCGTCGACGACGTTGTCGCCCTCGAGCGCCGACAGCGGGATCGCCTGGACGTCCCGCACCCCCAGGTCGGCCGCGTACCGCGCGAAGTCGGCGGCGATGCCGCGGAACGTCGCCTCGTCGAAGCCGACGAGGTCCATCTTGTTGACGGCGAGCACGATGTGCGGGACGCGCAGCAGCGCCGCGATCGCGGCATGGCGACGTGTCTGCTCGAGGACCCCCTTGCGGGCGTCCACCAGGACGATCGCCAGCTCCGCGGTCGACGCCCCCGTCACCATGTTCCGCGTGTACTGCACGTGGCCCGGGGTGTCCGCGAGCACGAACGCGCGGGTGGCGGTGGAGAAGTACCGGTACGCGACGTCGATCGTGATGCCCTGCTCGCGCTCGGCCCGCAGCCCGTCCGTGAGGAGGGCGAGGTCGACGACAGCCCCGCCGCGGGCCACGCTCGCCCGCTCGACCGCGGCGAGCTGGTCGGCGAGGACCGACTTGGTGTCGTAGAGGAGCCGGCCGATGAGCGTGCTCTTGCCGTCGTCGACCGATCCGGCGGTGGCCAGCCGGAGCAGGTCGCGCTCGTGGTGCTGCGTCGTCCCCATCAGAAGTACCCCTCGCGCTTGCGATCCTCCATGGCAGCCTCCGACGCTCGGTCGTCGGCCCGGGTCGCCCCGCGTTCGGTGAGCCGGCTCGCCGCGACCTCGACGATCACGTCGTCGACGGTCAGGGCGCGGGACTCGACGGCACCCGTGCAGCTCATGTCGCCGACCGTGCGGTAGCGCACGGTGCGCCGCTCGACGGTCTCGGCTCCGCGCGGCCCGCCCCAGTCGCCCGGTGCGAGCCACATGCCGTCGCGCAGGAACACCTGACGCTCGTGCGCGTAGTAGATCGTCGGGAGCTCGATGCCCTCGCGCTCGATGTAGCGCCAGACGTCGAGCTCGGTCCAGTTCGACAACGGGAACACCCGGACGTGCTCGCCCGGGCTGTGCCGACCGTTGTACAGGTCCCACAGCTCCGGGCGCTGCCGACGCGGGTCCCACTGGCCCAGCTCGTCGCGCAGCGAGAACACGCGCTCCTTGGCGCGCGCCTTCTCCTCGTCGCGGCGTCCGCCACCGAACACCGCGTCGAACCGGTGGGTCGTGATCGCGTCGAGGAGGGGGACCGTCTGCAGCGCGTTGCGGGAGCCGTCGGGCCGTTCGCGCACCGAGCCCGCGTCGATCGCGTCCTGCACGCTCGCGACGACGAGCCGCAGGCGGTGCTCGGCCACGACGGCGTCGCGGTAGTCGATCACCTCGGGGAAGTTGTGACCCGTGTCGACGTGCAGCAGCGTGAACGGGACCGGCGCCGGCCAGAACGCCTTCCGCGCGAGGTGCAGCATGACGACGGAGTCCTTGCCGCCGCTGAAGAGCACGACGGGGCGCTCGAACTCGCCGGCGACCTCCCGGAAGATGTGGATGGCCTCGGCCTCGAGCGTCTCGAGCTGGGTGAGCCTGCGGGGCGCCGTGGCAGCGCGGGCATCGGCCACGGTGGTCTCCGTCGTCATGTGTGCAGTCCGCATTCCGTCTTGTCCTGGCCGGCCCAGCGGCCGGCCCGGGGGTCCTCGCCCGGTGCGACCGCGCGGGTGCACGGCGCGCACCCGATCGACGTGTACCCGAGCTGGCGCAGGGGGTTGAGCAGCACGCCGTGCTCGGCGACATAGGTGTCGACGTCGTCCTGGGTCCAGGCGGCGAGCGGGTTGAGCTTGACCTTGGCGCGCTTGTCGTCCCAGCCGACGACCGCGATGTCGGTGCGCGTGGGGGCGTCCTCGCGGCGCATGCCCGTGACCCAGGCGCGGTAGGGCGCGAGCCCGCGTTCGAGCGGCTCGACCTTGCGCAGGGCGCAGCACAGGTTCGGGTCCCGGTCGTGGAGCCGGGGACCGTGCTCGGCGTCCTGCTCCGCGACCGTGCGCAGCGGCAGGATCGTGCGCAGCGTGATGTCGGTCGTCTCGGCGTACGCGTCCCGCGTCCCGATCGTCTCCGCGAAGTGGTACCCGGTGTCGAGGAAGATCACGTCGACCCCGGGAACCGCCCGCCCGGCCAGGTGGACGAGGACCTCGTCGCCCATCGAGGACGCCACGACGAGTCCCGGACCGAACGTCTCCCCGGCCCACGCGAGCACGTCGAACGGGTGCGCCCCCTCGAGCTCTGGGCCCTGCGCGGCGACGATCGCCCGCAGCGCGACCTCGTCGTCCAGCTGGGCGCTCACGAGCGCACCGCCAGGCCGATGAACCGGACCGCGAAGACGCGGGTGCACCCGCGGCACTCCCACTCCCCGTGACGCTCGCCCGCGGGACGCAGGTCCTCGCCGGCGCAGTACGGGCAGTAGTACGCCGTGACGCGCTCCCCGGAGCCGGTGACGTCGACGGCGCTCATGCGAGCTCCGCCTCGTCGGCGCGCAGCGCCCACTGCGCGAACGCCTCGTCGTCCTCGCGCTGCGCGGCGAACCGCGTCGCGACGCGCTCGACGTAGTCGGGCAGCTCCTCCGCGGTGATCCGCAGCCCGCGCACGGTCCGGCCGAGCCGGCCGTCGATGCCGAGCGCGCCGCCGAGGTGGACCTGGAAGCCCTCGTCGCCACCGGCCAGCACACCCTTGAGGCCGATGTCGGCGACCTGGATCCGCGCGCACGAGTTGGGGCAGCCGTTGAGGTTGATCGTCAGCGGGTGCTCGAACGTCGGGAGCCGCCGCTCGAGCTCGTCGACGAGGGCTGCACCGCGCGCCTTGGTCTCGACGATCGCGAGCTTGCAGAACTCCAGGCCCGTGCAGGCCATCGTGCCGCGCCGGAACGTCGAGGCGCCCGTGACCTCGAGGCCGAGCTGCTCGAGCCCGGCGACCAGGGCGTCGACCCGGTCGGCCGCGACGTCGAGCACGACGACCTTCTGCTCGACCGTGAGCCGGACGCGGTCGCTGCCGGCCTGCTCGGCGAGGTCGACGAGGGACGTGAGCATCGGCCCGCTGACCCGCCCGACCGTCGGCGCCGCCCCGACGTAGAAGCGGCCGTCGCGCTGGGGGTGCACCCCGACGTGGTCGCGCCGTCCGAGCGGCGGAGCGAGAGGCTCGGGACCGTCGTCCAGGCGCCGGCCCAGGTACTCCTGCTCGAGCACGTCGCGGAACACCTCGGCGCCCCAGTCGGCGACGAGGAACTTCAGGCGCGCGCGGTTGCGCAGACGGCGGTAGCCGTAGTCGCGGAAGATGCCGATGACGCCCTCCCACACCTCGGGCACCGCCTCGAGCGGGACCCAGGCGCCGAGGCGGACGGCGAGCATCGGGTTGGCCGCGAGGGCCCCGCCGACCCACAGGTCGAAGCCCGGGCCGAGCTCGGGATGCACGACGCCGACGAACGAGACGTCGTTGATCTCGTGGACGACGTCATGGTGCGGCGAGCCGCTGATCGCGGTCTTGAACTTGCGCGGCAGGTTCGAGAAGGCCGGGTCGCCGAGGTATCGGCGGTGGATCGCCTCGATCGCGGGCGTGCCGTCGATGATCTCGTCCGCCGCGACCCCGGCAACGGGTGAGCCGAGGATCACGCGCGGCACGTCGCCGCACGCCTCCTGGGTCGTGAGCCCGACGGCCTCGAGCCGGCGCCAGATCTCCGGGACGTCCTCGATCCGCACCCAGTGCAGCTGGATGTTCTGCCGGTCGGTGATGTCGGCCGTGCCGCGGGCGAGCTCGGTCGAGATCTCGCCGATGACGCGGAGCTGGCGCAACGTCAGCCGACCCCCGTCGCAGCGGACCCGCAGCATGAAGTACTCGTCGTCCAGCTCGTGCGGCTCGAGGGTCGCGGTCCGGCCGCCGTCGATCCCGGGCCGACGCTGGGTGTACAGCCCCCACCAGCGCATGCGCCCCCGCAGGTCCTCGCCCGGGATCGACGCGAAGCCGTCGCGCGAGTAGACGGTCTCGATACGGGCGCGGACGTTGAGGCCGTCGTCGGCGGCCTTGAGCTCCTCGTTGCCGTTGAGCGGCGTCCGGTCGCCGAAGGCCCACTGGCCTTCGTTCCTGGTCGCGGGCGGTGCGATGCGGGTGTGCGCCATGAGCGCTACCTCCGAGGGGACGTGGGCCCACGGTCACATCACGGCGCCAACGGCGGTCTCCATGACGGTGACCGCATGCCCGGTGACGGGAGTGGGGCGGTCAGTCGACCCGCGGGCAGCAGCGCATGGTGCTCGCCGCGGGGTCGCCACAGGCCAGACAGCACCCGGAGACCACGGTCATCAGCACTCGCTCAGGCTGACACACCCGTCCGAGGGATGAAACCTCCCATCCGCATGATGAGACGAAAGTCCCGAGACCGCGCACCGCCGGGGGTGTAGCCGACGCCGCGATCCGCCCGACGTAGGCTGGTCGATCGTGACCGAGCCGGCGACCCCCGCGACCACGTCGGCGAGCTCGCTGACCGCACGCCACCCGGTCGTCCCGGTCGACCGGCTGCTCGCTGAGCTCGTCCCGCCACGGCTGTTCGCCACCGCGTCGTTCGACACCTACCGTCCCGACCCCGCCCATCCCAGCCAGCAGCACGCCGTCACGCGGCTGCGGCAGGTGGCGGCCGACGTCGCCGCGGGGGAGCAGGGCTCGTGGTGGCGTCCGCGGCGCCGTCGAGCCGCTCCGGCGGTCTACCTCGACGGTGGCTTCGGCGTCGGCAAGACCCATCTGCTCGCCGCCCTCGCGCACGCGACGGGTTCGGGGACGACCGCGGGCACCGGCGCCGCGTACGGGACGTTCGTCGAGTACACGAACCTCGTCGGTGCGCTCGGGTTCCTGCCGACCGTCGACGCGCTCGCGGCGCACCGGATCGTGTGCATCGACGAGTTCGAGCTCGACGACCCGGGCGACACCGTGCTGGTCACGCGCCTCCTGCGGGAGCTCGCGGACCGCGGTGTCGCGGTCGCGGCCACGTCGAACACCCTTCCCGGTTCCTTGGGCGAGGGCAGGTTCGCCGCCGAGGACTTCCTCCGGGAGATCCAGGCGCTCGCGGCACGCTTCGAGGTGCTCCGCGTCGACGGCGACGACTACCGGCACCGGGCGGTCGTCACGGACGCCCCCGGGCTGCCCGACGAGGCCGTCCGGACCTCGGCGAGCCTGGTCCCCGGCGCGACGATCGACCCGTTCGTCGACCTGCTGGCCCATCTCGCGACGGTGCACCCGAGCCGGTACGGCGCCCTGCTGGACGGCGTGACGCTCGTGGCCCTGACCGGCGTGGGGACGATCCACAGCCAGGACGTCGCGCTGAGGTTCGTGGTCCTGGTGGACCGGCTCTACGACCGGGACGTCCCCGTGGTGCTCGGCGGGGCCGGGGAGCAGCAGCTCTTCACCGCCGAGATGCTTGCGGGCGGCTACCGGAAGAAGTACTTCCGCGCGCTGTCGCGGCTCGGCGCACTGACCGGGGCAGGGCGCGCGATGCTCGCGACGTGAGCGCGCCCGGACACCTCCCGGGCGCGCCCGGCTCGCGTCAGGGCTGCTGAGCGTCGAGCCGTGCCATCTCCGCGGCGACGTCGAAGTCAGCCGGGGGCCAGCCCAGGTCGAGACCCGTGAACGCGTGCGTCAGGAGCTCGGTCACGGCGAGGCGCGCGTACCACTTGCGATCGGCCGGCACGACGTACCACGGTGCGACGTCGGTCGAGGTCCGGTCGAGCACCGCCTGGTACGCCTCGGCGTACCGGGGCAGGAGCAGGCGCTCGTCCAGGTCGCCGGGGTTGTACTTCCAGTACTTGTCGGGCCGTTCCAGGCGCTCGCGCAGGCGCTTCTTCTGCTCGGCCGGCGAGACCATGAGCGCGACCTTGACGATCGTGGTGCCGCTCGCGACGACGCGGGCCTCGAAGTCGTTGATCTCGTCGTAGCGCGCACCCCAGACCTCGGGCGTCACGAGGTCGTGGACGCGCACGACGAGCACGTCCTCGTAGTGCGACCTGTCGAACACGCCGAGCATCCCGGGCCGCGGCAGGGCGTTCTCGATCCGCCAGAGGAACGGGTGCTTGCGCTCCGCAGCGGTGGGCACCCCGAAGGCCTTGAGGTGGACGCCCTGCGGGTCGACCATGCCGACCACGTGCCGCACGGTGCCGCCCTTGCCGGCCGTGTCCATCCCCTGCAGCACGAGCAGCACAGACCGGGCCCCCCCGGAGCGACCCTCCGCGAACAGGCGCTCCTGCAGCGCCGACATCAGGACACCCCGTCGCTCCAGGTGCGCCTCGGCGTGCTTCGCCTTCCCGTCCCAGCCGGGCTTGCCGGTGGGGTCGAAGTCGGCCAGCCGGAAGCCGGGGGACACCCGCAGGGCTTCGTGGGCGGGCGTGGTCCAACGGTCGGACGTGGACACGGGGGCCTCCTGGTCGCGGTGGTCGATCGAGCCCGACCCTACCCAGGGCGCGCGAAGACCGCGCCTCGAACGCTGGGCGGGTGTGCGAGGTCGTGCGCCGGCCCGGGAGGACTCAGGCGAGCACGGCGACGCTGCGGGCCGGCATCGTGATCGTCGATCCCGGTGGGCCGGCGGGCTCCCACGCGGCGCGCACGTCGAGCGCGTTCTCGGTGCGCAGCGGCACCCGCTGGGCCTCGTGGGCGAAGTTGCACACGATCCTGGCCGCGCCGCGCTCGACGACGAGCCAGCTCGGACGGTCGTCGTCGTCGAACCGGACTGCCGTGGCTGCGAGGTCACCGGACGCGAGGTCGGGGACCTCCCGCCGGAGCTCGATGAGTGCGCGGTACCACGCGAGCATCCGGGCGTGCTCGGGCTGTGTGGTCTCGGACCACGCGAGCCGGCTGCGCTCGAACGTCGCAGGGTCCTGGGGGTCGGGGACCTCCTGGGCCTCGTCGGTGGCCCCCAGGGCGCCGGGGTGATCGTGCCCCGCGAACTCGGCCCGCCGGCCCTCGCGCACCGCCTGGGCGAGTGCCGGGTCGGTGTAGTCGGTGAAGAACTGCCACGGCGTCCGGGTGCCCCACTCCTCGCCCATGAACAGCATGGGGGTGTACGGGGACAGCAGGACGAGGGCCGCCTCGATCGCGAGCGCGCCCGCGTCGAGCGTCGCTGCGGGCCGGTCACCCTGGGCGCGGTTGCCGACCTGGTCGTGGTCGGACGCGAACACGACGAACCGGTGCCCGTCGGTGCCGCGTGGCACCTGGTGCCCCCACGGCCGGCCACGGAACGTCGAGTAGGTGCCGTCGTGCACGAAGGCCCGGGTCAGTGCGGTCCGGACGGTCGCCGCCGTCCCGAAGTCCGCGTAGTACCCCTGGCGCTCGCCCGTCACGAACGCGTGGATCGCGTGGTGCACGTCGTCCGCCCACTGCGCGGTCATGCCGTGGCCGCCCGCAGCCGTCGGGGTGATGGTGGTGGGGTCGTTGAGGTCGGACTCGGCGATGAGGGACAGCAGTCGCCCGAGCCGGACGGCCAGCACAGCGACCTCGTCGGACAGCTGCGCCAGGATGTGGCGCTCCGAGTCGTCGACGAGCGCGTGCACCGCGTCGAGCCGCAGGGCGTCGACGTGGAAGTCGCGGAACCACCGCAGGGCGCTGTCGCAGATCCACCGACGCACCTCGGCGCAGCCCGGCCCGTCGAGGTTGACCGCGGCCCCCCACGGCGTCTCGTGGGCGCCGGTGAAGTAGGGCCCGAACGTCGACAGGTAGTTGCCGGCGGGGCCGAGGTGGTTGTGGACGACGTCGAGGCACACACCGATCCCGCGGGCGTGCGCGGCGTCGACGAGCTCCTGCAGCGCGCCCGGCCCGCCGTACGGCTCGTGCACGGTGAACAGACCCACGCCGTCGTAGCCCCACCCGTGGACGCCGTCGAACGCCGCGACCGGCATGAGCTCGATGACGTCGACCCCGAGCGTCACGAGGTGGTCGAGCCGGTCGATCGCGGCCCGCAGCGTGCCCTGCGGCGTGAACGTGCCCACATGGAGCTCGTAGAGGACGCGTCCCCGCACGTCGGTCCCGCGCCAACCGTCGTCCGACCAGTCGAACGCGGCCGGGTCGAAGACGCGACTGGGGCCGTGCACGCCCGCCGGCTGCCACGCGCTGCGCGGGTCGGGGCGGGGAGGTGACCCGTCGACGGTGAAGGCGTAGTCGGTGCCCGGCGCAAGGTCGACGTCGGCGGCCCACCAGCCGTCCCGGTCAGGGCTCAGCGACCGCCGGTGGTCCCCGAGAGCCAGCTCGACGACATGGGCGTCCGGCGCCCACACGCGGGGGATCACCGCCTCAGTCCGCCGCACGCACGAGCAGCGCGACCGGGAAGCGGTCGAGCAGGGGTGCGATCTCCTGGACGCCGCCCACGACCGTGCGGTTCGACAGCACGTCGTGCCAACGGCCGTCGGGCAGCGCGACGGTGTGGTCCGCCCACCCCCCGAGCCGTTCGAGAGTGATGGCGAGGCGTGTCGCCAGGACCACGACAGCCGCCTCGCCGTCCACGGTGTGCGCGTAGCTGAGCGTGTGGCCGGACGAGTGGGCGAGCGGGCGGAACCCGGCCTCGGGTCCGATGAAGGCCTCGGGAAGGTCGCGTCGCGTGCGCAGCGCGCGCGACGTGACGAGCAGCTTCTCGTCGGCGAGGTCGCGGGGACCCGCCCCCTCGTCGAGCCGCGCGAGCCGGGCAGCGAGCGGCCCGGCGTCGACGGCACGCCGGTTGTCGGGGTCGACGAGCGCGACGGCGGGGACCTCCGTGCCCTGGTACACGTTGGCGACGCCGGGCAGCGTGAGCTGGACGAGCTTGGTGCCGAGGGTCGCAGCACGGACCGCAGCGCGCGTCCGCAGCTCCCAGGCGGCGAGCAGGTCGACCGCGCGGTCGTCGCCGAGCACGCGGCGGGCCGTCGTGAGGACTGCTGCCTCGTACGCCGCGTCGGGCTCGGTCCAGGTCGTGCGGGACTTCGCCTCGCGGATCGCCTTGGTCAGGTACTCGGTGAGCCGGTCCTCGGACAGCGGTCCGTCGGGCGTCCAGGTGCCCGCGAGCGTCTGCCACAGGAGGTTCTCGGTGCGGCCGTCGAGCAGCGCGCTGCGGTAGGGCGCGCTGGTGGCGCGCAGCCGGTCCACGAGGGCCGACCACTCGACCGCGACCTCGCTGAGGACCCCCATGCGGGTCCGGGTGTCCTCGCTGCGCTTGGTGTCGTGCGTCGACAGGGTCGTCATGCCGAGCGGGGCCTGGGCCTGCTGACGAGCCGCCCAGGCCGACAGCTCGGTGGGGGTGAGCGCGAAGCGGGCGGGTTCGCCGCCCACCTCGCAGAGCCCGACGAGGTGCGTCCAACGGTAGAACGCGGTGTCCTCGACGCCCTTGGCCATGACGGCACCGCACGTCTGCTGGAACCGGACGACGAGCTCGTCGCGCACCGGGCTGCGGGTGCGTCCCGCGCTGCCGGCCTCGCGCCCGAGGAGCAGGTCGACGAGCACGGACATCGTCGCGGCACGCTCGGGCGGGAGCCGGTCCGCGGCGATCCGGGCGGCGTGCTCCAGGACGTCGACCGACACGGTCGGCAACGGGTCACCGGGCACCACGTACGCGCGGTAACGGTCGAACGCGACGAGCAGCTCGACGAGGCAGTCGTGGACCGACCGCCACGTGTGGTCCCGCAGGCGCAGGTCGTCATGGCAGATCCCGGCCGCGAGCTCGGTCAGGCGGTGCACCTCGGCATACAGCGCCCCGTCGACCATCTCGCGCTTGGCGGTGTCCACGATCGCGGGAAGCGCGTCGGACGTGTCGCCCGCGAGGCGGTGCATGACGGCGCCCAGGACTGCCGCCCCGCCGGGGTCGATGAACGTCTGCTGGACGCGCCACAGCGCCTCGTAGCCGGTCGTGCCGGCGGTCTCCCAGTCGGTCGGCAGCTCCTCGTCGCCCTCGAGGATCTTCTCGACGACGACCCACGCGCCCGCCGTGCGCTCGCGCAGCCTCGTGAGGTACCCGGCGGGGTCGGTCAGCCCGTCGGGGTGGTCGATGCGCAGGCCGTCGAGCGTGCCGTCCGCGAGGAGGCCCAGCACGAGGGCGTGCGTCGCGTCGAAGACGGCCGGGTCCTCGACGCGGATCGCCACGAGGGTGCCGACGTCGAAGAACCGCCGGTAGTTGAGCTCCTCGTCGGCGACCCGCCAGTACGCGAGGCGGTAGTGCTGACGCTCGAGCAGCTCGGCGAGGGGGAGGTGCTCGGTGCCCGGGCGCACCGGGAACACGTGGTCGGCGTACCGCAGCACGGTCCTGGGCAGGTCGTCGGTCCCCGGGACGACCATCTCGTCGAGCGTCAGCTCGCCACCCGCGAGAACCGCGCCGATCCGGTCGGCGAGCACCGGCATGAGCACCGCGCCGTCCCCGGCGGACCAGTCGACGTCGAACCACGAGGCGAACGGTGAGTCCGGGCCGTCAGCGAGGACCGACCACAGCGCGCGGTTGTGCCACACGGGGGTGGGCACGGCCATGTGGTTCGGGACGATGTCGAGCACGAGCCCGAGCCCGGCGGCGTGCGCCGTCGCGGCGAGCCGGCGCAGCGCGGGCAGGCCACCGATCACGGAGGAGATCTCGTCGTGGTCGACGACGTCGTACCCGTGCGTCGACCCGGGTGCCGCGCGCAGCACGGGGGACAGGTACAGGTGCGTGACGCCGAGCGCGGCCAGGTACGGCACCCGCTCGGCGGCGCCGTCCAGCGTGAGCTCGGGCCCCAGCTGGAGCCGGTACGTCGAGACAGGGACGGCCCGCCCCTCGCCGACAAGACGTCGGGCCGCTGTCGCCTGGCGCGGTTCGCTCATGCGCCCGGGCTCGGAGAGGCTGCCGGGGTCCCGGCCAGGGTGCGGACGTTCTCCACCGGAGGCCGGGTGAGCATGACGAGCGAGTGGTGCTCGAGCACGAACGAGGCGCCCGCCGCGAACGTCTGACCCTCCTCGACGCGGGAGTCGGTGTCGAGGAGCGCGGTCCACTCGTCGCCGTACTCGGCGTCGGGAAGCACGAACGTCGCAGGCTCGGGCTGGGCGTTGTAGAGCACCAGGAAGCTGTCGTCGACGATCGGCTCACCGCGCAGGTCCGGCTCCCCGATCGCCTCGCCGTTCAGGAAGACCATGACCGCGCGGGCCTGCTCGGCGTGCCAGGACTCGCTCGACATGTGGGTCCCGTCCGGCGCGAACCAGGCGATGTCGCGCAGGTCCGACTCGCC
>DASVMA010000123.1:0-2120 GCA_036384595.1 Cellulomonas sp.
ACCCGGACGAGCGTCTCGTTGCTGAACGGCAGCAGGTCCTCGACCGCTCCGCCGCCGCGGGCCACGACGATGACCTCGACGCGCGGGTCGGCATCCAGCTCAGCGATCGCGGCGCTGACCTGCGGAACCGCGCCCACACCCTGCACGGCGACCTCGCGGATGACGAACTCGACCTGCGGCCAGCGGGCCTGGGCGTTGACGACCACGTCGTGCTCGGCCTTGGACTCACGCCCGCACACGAGGCCGACGACGCGGGGGAGGAATGGCAGCGGCACCTTCCGGTCGGCGTCGAACAGGCCCTCGGCGGCCAGGACGCGCTTGAGGTGCTCGATCCGGGCCAGCAGCTCGCCGACCCCGATCGCCCGGACGTCGTCCGCGCTGAGCTGGAGCGTCCCGCGCTTGGTCCAGAAGACCGGCTTCGCGTGGACGACGACGTGAGCGCCCTCGGCGAGCGGTGTCGTGGCCGACGCGAGGACACCGGCAGTCATGGACACCGGGAGGGACATGTCGGTGTCGGTGTCGCGCAGCGTGAGGAACGCGATGCCCGCACCCGGCCGGCGGTTGAGCTGGACGATCTGCCCCTCGACCCACACGGGCGACATCCGCGCGACGTAGTCGGCGATCTTCGCCGACAGCAGGCGGACCGGCCACGGCCGCTCGGCGGTCGTCTCGATCGCCTTCTCGGGCAGCGCGCCCACCGCGTGATCCGTCACGCCCCCACCTTGTCATGCGGGTGGGACAGCCCTTCACGGGCGCCGTCGGTGGCGGCGGGAGGCCCGCGTGCACCGTTGTCTAGACTCAGGGGGTGAACCCCGGTACCGAGCCCCTGCGCCGCAAGCGCGTCCTGCTGGCGGCCCCGCGCGGCTACTGCGCCGGCGTCGACCGCGCAGTGATCGCCGTCGAGAAGGCGCTCGACCTGCACGGAGCGCCGGTCTACGTGCGCAAGGAGATCGTCCACAACAAGTTCGTCGTCGAGACGCTCGCCGCGCGCGGCGCCATCTTCGTCGACGACACGGACGAGGTGCCCGAGGGCGCACGCGTCGTGTTCTCGGCGCACGGCGTGTCCCCGGCCGTCCACGCCGCGGCGGCCGCCCGCTCGCTCGTGACGATCGACGCGACCTGCCCGCTCGTGACCAAGGTCCACAAGGAAGCGGTCCGGTTCGCGTCCGACGACTACGACATCCTGCTCATCGGTCATGCCGGGCACGAGGAGGTCGAGGGCACCCAGGGCGAGGCGCCCGCGCACATCCAGGTCGTCAACTCGCCCGACGAGGTCGACGCGGTGACGGTCCGCGACCCGGACAAGGTCGTGTGGATCTCCCAGACGACCCTGTCCGTCGACGAGACGATGGAGACGGTGCGGCGCTTGCGCGAGCGGTTCCCGACCCTCCAGGACCCGCCGAGCGACGACATCTGCTACGCGACGCAGAACCGCCAGGTCGCCGTCAAGAAGCTCGCGCCCGAGTGCGACGTGGTCCTCACCGTCGGCTCGGCCAACTCGTCGAACTCGGTGCGGCTCGTCGAGGTGGCGCTCGACTCGGGTGCGCGCGCGTCCTACCGCATCGACACCGCCGCCGAGATCGACCCCGCCTGGCTCGAGGGCGCGACGACGGTCGGCGTCACGTCGGGCGCGTCGGTCCCCGAGATCCTGGTGCGCGACGTCCTCGCGACCCTCGCGGCCCACGGCTTCGCCGACGTCGAGGAGGTCCGCACCGCGACCGAGGACCTCATGTTCTCGCTGCCGCGTGAGCTGCGCGCCGACCTCAAGAAGGCCGGCACGCCCGTCGAACGACCGCGCCGCGAGTCCCGCGACGAGCTCGGTGTCCAGCCCGTCTGAAGGCGTCAGCCCATCAGCACCACCGTGTAGCCGCCGACGACGGCGCCCTGCTGCTGTGCCGTGACCCGGTAGACGTGCGCCTGCCCCGGCGGGGGCGGTGCGTCGCCGGTCGCGAACATGACGTGCGCGTCGTCGCCGGTCGCGGTGACGGGGCCCGTCCCCCCGAGCTGGCCCGGTGCGCCGAGCGTCAGCGCGCCGGTCCCGACGGCCTGCCCGGGGAACTGACCGCGGACCCCGCCGTGCAGCTGCAGCCACGGCATCGTCGTCGGGGCGTGGCGCGCGA
>DASVMA010000124.1:0-4232 GCA_036384595.1 Cellulomonas sp.
CACTGCTGTGACGAGCTTGGTCATCACTTCACCTCCGTCAGGATTCGGGCACCCAGGGACTCGTACGCCGTCTCGCCGTGGAGCGCGAGGTCGACACCGCCGACCTCGGCCTCCTCCGAGACGCGCCAGCCCAGGGTGGCCTTGAGGATGAGACCGATGACGAGCGTCACCAGACCCGAGTACACCACCGCGACGAGCGCGATGAGGATCTGCACGACGAGCTGCTTGACTCCCCCGCCGTAGAACACGCCCGTGGTCGTCGAGAGGAACCCGATGAGGACCGTGCCGGTGAGGCCACCGACGAGGTGGACGCCGACGACGTCGAGCGAGTCGTCGTAGCCGAACTTGTACTTGAGGCCGACCGCCAGGGCGCACAGGACGCCGGCGACGAGCCCCATGACGACCGACCCGACCGGGCTGAGCGCGCCGGCCGCGGGCGTGATCGCGACGAGACCTGCGACGACACCGGACGCGGCACCGAGCGAGGTGGCGTGACCGTCGCGGATCTTCTCCGTCACGAGCCAGGCCAGCATGGCGGCGCACGTGGCGACCGTCGTGTTCATCCAGGCCAGACCCGCGGTCGCGTTGGCGGCACCGGCGGAGCCGGCGTTGAAGCCGAACCAGCCGAACCACAGGAGCGCGGCGCCGAGCATCACGAACGGGATGTTGTGCGGCCGCAGCGGCTCCGTGCCGAAGCCCTTGCGCTTGCCGAGGAGGACCGCGAGCACGAACGCCGCGACACCGGCGTTGATGTGGACGACGGTGCCACCGGCGAAGTCGATCGGGGCCACGGAGGCGACGCCGTCCGTCGTCCCGAAGATCTTCGCGGAGAGCCCGTTGGCCGAGTTGCTCAGGAAGCCGCCGCCCCAGACCATGTGGGCCAGCGGGAAGTACGAGACCGTCACCCAGATGGCGCTGAAGACCAGCCACGTGCCGAACTTCGTCCGGTCGGCGATCGAGCCCGAGATCAGGGCGACCGTGATGATCGCGAAGGTTGCCTGGAAGGCGACCCACACGAGGATCGGCACCCCGTTCGCGGCCAGCAGGTTGGACGGGTCTGCGTCGGTGACCTTGCTCAGGCCGAACGCGTCGAACGGGTTGCCGAACCACCCGAGGACGTCGGAGCCGAACGACATCGAGTAGCCCCAGAAGATGTAGATGATGCCGACGACGCCCATGGCGCCGAAGCTCATCATCATCATGTTGAGGACGGACTTGCCGCGCACCATGCCGCCGTAGAAGAACGCCAGACCCGGCGTCATCAGAAGCACCAGAGCCGCGGATGTCAACATCCACGCCGTGTTACCGGTGTCCAGCACGAAACCCATGTGGATCGCCTCTCCCTCATGCACCGGTCGGGCGACCGGTCGGCCTCAAGAGTCGAGGAGAGCCGTTTCATGGACTCGTGGCGGACGTTACGGCCGTGTGACAGGCGCGGCGCACACGTAAACGTTGCGTTTCGTCCTGGCCGGACGTCCAGGTTCGACGGGTCCGCCGGGAGGTGTTCGCCGGCCTACGCCTGCAGGAGGCCGTCGACGAACGCCTCGGGGTCGAACGGCGCGAGGTCGTCGGGACCCTCGCCCAGCCCGATGAGCTTGACCGGCACGCCCAGCTCGCGCTGGACGGCGATCACGATCCCGCCCTTGGCCGTGCCGTCGAGCTTCGTCAGGACGATGCCGGTCACTCCCGCCACCTCGGCGAACACCCGGGCCTGGTTGAGGCCGTTCTGGCCCGTGGTGGCGTCCAGGACGAGGAGCACCTCCGCCAGCGGCGCCTCGCGCGTGATGACGCGGGTGATCTTGCCGAGCTCGTCCATCAGCCCGGCCTTGTTCTGGAGCCGGCCGGCAGTGTCGACGAGGACGACGTCGGCGCCGGTCCGCTTGCCGGTGCGCACGGCGTCGAACGCGACGGCAGCCGGGTCCGCACCGTCACGGTCCGACCGCACGGTCGGGACACCGACGCGCGCGCCCCAGGTCTCGAGCTGGTCCGCCGCAGCGGCACGGAACGTGTCGGCCGCTCCGAGGACGACCGTGCGCCCCTCGGCGACGAGCACCCGGGCCAGCTTGCCGACGGTCGTGGTCTTGCCCGTGCCGTTCACCCCGACCACGAGCACGACGGCCGGCACGTGCTCCGTCGGCGCGCCGGGCTCGCCCGTCTCCGCGCCCGGCTCGAGCACCGGGGCGACCGGACCGGTCGCGAGCGACCTGTCGAGGCTCGGGTCGACGAGAGCGATCAGCTGCTCGCGCAGCAGCGCACGGACCCCGGCCGGGTCCCGCAGGCCGTGGACGCGCACCTGCGTGCGCAGGGCGGCGATGAGCTCGGCAGACGGTCCGGCGCCGACGTCGGCGAGGAGCAGGGTCTCCTCGAGCTCGTCCCAGTCGTCCTCGGTCAGGTGGTCGCGGGACAGCACCGCCAGCAGCCGCGTGCCGAGCGGCGACCCGGAGCGCGCCAGCCGGTCCCGGAGCCGTGCGAGCCGGCCGGCGACGGGAGCCGGGACCTCGAGCGGGGGCGCCTCCTCGAGGCCGGGGATCTCCTCGAGGAGCTCCGGCTCGGGTGCGTGCGCGGTCGGTGCGGCCAGGACGGGCGCGTCGGCGACCGATGTCGTCGGGCGCTCGGCGACGGCGGTCGGCGCATCAGGGGGCGTCGCGCCCCGGCGACGGACGAGCACGAGGGTCGCCCCGGCGGCTGCCGCAAGAGCAGGCACGCCGACGACGATCGCGGTCAGGAGGTCGTTGTCCACGCCGACAGTCTCTCAGGCCGGTGCGCGCCTCGGCACGCTCGGGAGCGCCGCCGGAGACCGCGGGGCGCGCCGACCCGGCTCAGGCGGACCGGCTCCCCAGGCTCTGCACGCCGCGGACGGCACGGTCGCGCGCCTTCGTCAGCACGTCGCGCACCTCGTCGACCTGCAGGTAGCCCTCGTCATCCACGGCTGTGGCCCGCAGGAACTCGTCGAGCCGCACGTCCACCGGCTCGACCTCGGCGGCACGCGCCGCGGCCACGTCGTCGGCATCGGGGTGGCGTCGGGCGGCCACGCCGGCACGCAGGTCCGCGACGAACCCCGCCCCACGACGACCTCCGCCGCTCGCGGCGCTCGCGACCAGCACCACCGCAGCAGCAGCGACGAGGGCAACGAGGGTCCACACGAGCACAGTCAGCATGGCTCCAGTATGCGAGCCGGATCGGGGCCGACCGGACGCGACCCGCGTCGGTTGCCCGAACCGCACACAACCTTCACACTGCCCCGCCCGCCCGGTGCGCCCAGACCGGGCGCAATCCCCCCAGGCGTCAGGCCGAGACGTCCTCGCGCATCCGCTGACTGATGACCGTCGTGACCCCGTCGCCGCGCATCGTGACGCCGTACAGCGCGTCGGCGATCTCCATCGTGCGCTTCTGGTGCGTGACGACGATGAGCTGGGAGTCCTCCTGGAGCTCCTTGAACAGCTCGAGGAGCCGCCCCAGGTTGGCGTCGTCGAGCGCCGCCTCGACCTCGTCCATGACGTAGAACGGGCTCGGCCGTGCCTTGAAGATCGCGACCAGCAGGGCCACGGCCGTGAGCGAGCGCTCCCCGCCCGAGAGCAGCGAGAGCCGCTTGACCTTCTTGCCGGCCGGCCGCGCCTCGACCTCGATGCCGGTCGTCAGCATGTTGTCGGGGTCCGTGAGGACGAGCCTGCCCTCACCGCCCGGGAACAGCCGCGGGAACACGACGTCGAAGGCCGCAGCCGTGTCACGGTAGGCGTCCGCGAAGACCTGCTCGACCCGCTCGTCGATCTCGCGGACGATCTCGAGCAGGTCCGTCCGGGTCTTCTTGAGGTCCGCGAGCTGGTCGACGAGGAACTTGTGCCGCTCCTCGAGCGCCGCGAACTCCTCGAGCGCGAGCGGGTTGACCCGGCCGAGCAGCGAGAGCGCCCGCTCGGCGGACCGCAGGCGCTTCTCCTGCTGCTCGCGCACGTACGGCACCTCGGTCGGCGCGTCGGGGTCGACGTCGGCGTCGGGCAGGTGCACGACCGGCACCGGGCGGTGCGGCCCGAACTCCTCGAGCAGCACCGTGGGGTCGAGGCCGAGGTCGTCGATCGCGCGGGTCTGGAGCTGCTCGATGCGCAGGAGCTGCTGCGCCCGCGCGACCTCGTCGCGGTGCGCGACGTCCGTCAGCTCGGCGAGCTCACGCGCACGGGCCTCGACCTCGGCGCGCACGCGTTGGAGCGTCTCCTCGCGCGCTGTGCGTGCTGCCTCCG
>DASVMA010000125.1:0-8143 GCA_036384595.1 Cellulomonas sp.
CTCGCCGACGAGCACGAGATCGGGGCCATCGGCCTCGCGGCACCCGGGTTCGTCAGCTCGGACCAGGCCACCGTCCTGTTCACCCCCAACCTGCCGTGGCGTGACCACCCGCTGCGTGACCGGGTCGCGGCGGAGTTCGGCACCGACGTGCGCATCGTCGTCGAGAACGACGCGAACGCCGCCGGTTGGGCCGAGTTCCGCTTCGGTGTCGGCAAGGACGTCGACGACATGCTGCTGCTCACGATCGGCACGGGTCTGGGTGGCGCCGTGATCGTCGACGGCAAGCTGGTGCGCGGCGCCTGGGGCGTCGCCGCGGAGGTCGGCCACATGCGGGTCGTCCCCGGCGGGCACCTCTGCGGCTGCGGCCACGAGGGCTGCTGGGAGCAGTACGCGTCGGGCAGCGCGCTCGTGCGCAACGCGAAGGCGGCGCTCGTGTCGCGGCCCGACCGGGGTGCGCGGCTGCTCGAGCTGGCAGGCGGCGACATCGAGGGCCTCGTCGGCCCGCACATCACCATCGCGGCGCAGGGCGGCGACCCGCTGGCCATCGAGCTGCTCGCCGACCTCGGTCGGTGGATCGGGGAGGGCTCGGCGTCGGTCGCCGCGCTGCTCGACCCGGCGCTCATCGTCATCGGGGGCGGCGTCGGTGCCGCGGGCGACCTGCTGCTCGACCCGGCGCGGCGCGGGTTCACCGACCAGCTTCCGGCGCTGGGCCACCGTCCCGTCGCACGCATCGAGCTGGCGGCGATGGGCAACGACGCAGGGATCGTCGGCGCAGCCGACCTCGCCCGCCTGTAGCCCTCGGGTGACCCGCGGCCGGCCGGCTGCGGGTCAGACCACCGCGGGTCAGACCACCGCGCCATGGTCGTCGTCGGAGTCGTCGCGCCGGTGGTTCGGCATGCGCCACACGAGCACTGCGACCCCGAGCGCGAACACGACCCCGGCGGCTTCGACGAGAACGGTCGGGGCGTCCCGCCAGGCGATGAGCAGGATGAAGAAGAAGACCGGCATGCCGACGGCCGCGAACCACGCCATCGTCAGGAGCGGGTCGCCGCCGAGGACCGGCCCGGGGTCCGTCGGCTCGAAGTGCTCCTCGGCGTCGGCGGCAGCCTCGGCGTCGTCGATCTGGCTCGTGCCGTCCCAGTCGCGCCCGGTCAGCTCGGGTGGTGTCGCGCCCGCACCGCCTGCGGGCCGGATCACACGAGGGTCGGACACCCAGGGCGCGACGGGGTACGTCACGGCACGGGTGTCGTCGTCGTGCGGAGCCGGGGCGTCGGGCACCGGTCCGTCGAGGTCGGCGAGCTGGGCCACGATGGCATCCCAGCGTTCGGCCTCGGTCGGCTCGTGGACGTCGTCAGCGGGGACCGGCACACCCGGCGCGCCGGTCGACGAATCGTCGCTACCCGCGCCCGGACCGTCGTCGGCCGCAGGCTCGTCGGCGTCGTCGCGGGGCTCGTCCGCGCGTGGTGGCATGGCAGCACTCTAGAGTCGGACCAGTGCATGGTGAGGCCCGCGGGACGATCCCGGGCTCGGTCGAGAGGTGGCAGGTTGTTCTACTGGCTGATGAAGCGGGTCCTCGTGGGTCCGCTGCTGCACCTGCTTTTCCGCCCGTGGGTGCGCGGCATCGAGAACGTGCCCACGACCGGCGGTGCGATCCTCGCGAGCAACCACCTCGCCGTGATCGACTCGTTCGTCCTGCCGCTCGTCCTGGACCGGGAGATCGTGTTCATCGGCAAGTCCGAGTACTTCACGGGCACCGGCATCAAGGGCCGGCTCAAGGCCGGGTTCTTCCGCGGGGTCGGCACGATCCCCGTGGACCGCAGCGGAGGCAAGGCCTCGGAGGCGGCGCTCCACACCGGCCTGCTGCGGCTCGAGGCGGGCGGGCTGTTCGGGATCTACCCCGAGGGCACCCGCAGCCCTGACGGTCGCCTCTACCGCGGCAAGACGGGCGTCGCGCGGCTCGCGCTGGAGTCGGGCGTCCCCGTGATCCCGATCGCGATGATCGGGACCGACGTCGCGCAGCCGATCGGCCGCACGATCCCGCGGCCCGTGCGCATCGGCGTCGTCGTCGGCGAGCCGCTCGACTTCAGCCGCTACAAGGGCATGGAGAACGACCGCTTCATCCTGCGGTCGGTGACCGACGAGATCATGTACTCGCTCATGAGCCTGTCCGGCCAGGAGTACGTCGACGTCTATGCCGCGACGCAGAAGGCGCGCATCGCGACCGGGCACCCCGCGGCGAAGCTCCCGGCGCAGGACGCTGCCGCGACGGCCCCCGGTGGTCGACCCGTCCCGGACGTCCACGTGCCGGTACCGCCCGAGGACGACGCAGCGCCGTCGGTAGGATGAACCCGCCGCCGGTCTCCGGTCGGCGCCGCCTTCCCCGGACCTAGGGCCCGACGACTCGTCGTCTCCACGCCCGACGATGTGGGCTCCGGTGTCCGTTCAACGAGAGGTGCATCTCATGTCGGTTCGTCGCGTCGCGCTCCTGACCGCAGGCGGCTTCGCCCCGTGCCTGTCCTCCGCCGTCGGTGGGCTCATCGAGCGCTACACCGAGCTCGCGCCGGAGATCGAGATCATCGCCTACCAGCACGGCTACCACGGGCTCCTGACCGGCACGAAGATCGTCGTCGACGCCGAGGCGCGCGCGAAGGCCGGCATCCTGCACCGCTTCGGTGGCTCTCCCATCGGCAACTCGCGCGTCAAGCTCACCAACGCGGCCGACTGCGTCAAGCGCGGCCTCGTCAAGGAGGGCCAGGACCCGCTGCAGGTCGCCGCCGAGCAGCTCAAGGCGGACGGCGTCGACGTGCTCCACACGATCGGTGGCGACGACACCAACACGACCGCCGCCGACCTCGCCGCGTACCTCGAGGACCACGGCTACCACCTGACGGTCGTCGGCCTGCCCAAGACGATCGACAACGACGTCATCCCGATCAAGCAGTCGCTCGGGGCCTGGACCGCGGCCGAGGAGGCCGCCGGGTTCGCTGCCAACATCATCGGCGAGCACCGGTCCGGCCCGCGCATGCTCATCGTGCACGAGGTCATGGGTCGGCACTGCGGGTGGCTGACGGCCGCTGCGGCGTCCGAGTACCGGAAGTGGCTCGACACGCAGGAGTGGGTGCCGAGCATCGGCCTGTCGCGTGAGCGCTGGGACATCCACGCCGTGTTCCTGCCGGAGCTCGCGCTCGACATCGAGGCCGAGGCCAAGCGCCTACGCGCCGTGATGGACGAGGTCGGCAACGTCAACATCTTCCTGTCGGAGGGCGCCGGCATGCACGAGATCGTCGCGCAGCTCGAGGCGGCGGGCACCGAGGTGCTGCGGGACGCGTTCGGCCACGTCCGGCTCGACACGATCAACCCCGGTCAGTGGTTCGCGAAGCAGTTCTCGAAGCTGCTCGGCGCCGAGAAGACGATGGTCCAGAAGTCGGGCTACTACTCGCGCGCCGCGGCGGCCAACGTCGAGGACCTTCGCCTCATCAAGTCGATGACCGACTTCGCGGTCGAGTCGGCGTTCCGGGGCGAGTCCGGCGTGATCGGGCACGACGAGGAGGACGGCGACCGCCTCAAGGCCATCGCGTTCCCGCGCATCGCGGGCGGCAAGGCGTTCGACACCTCGGTGCCGTGGTTCGGCGAGCTGCTCGCCGACATCGGCCAGGACCTGGTCCCCGCGGCGCACTCATGAGCGTCGAGGCGGACCCGCAGGTCCTCGCAGGGCTGGACCACTGGCGCACGATGTCGGCCCGCCAGCAGCCGCGCTGGCCGGACCTTGCCGAGCTCGAGGTCGTGACGCGCAAGCTCGCCCAGGTGCCGCCGCTCGTCTTCGCGGGCGAGGCGGACGCGCTGCGGGCTCAGCTTGCCGCTGCCGGGCGCGGGGAGGCCTTCCTGCTGCAGGGCGGTGACTGCGCCGAGACCTTCGCGGAGGCGACGGCCGACAACATCCGCAACAAGATCAAGACGATCCTGCAGATGGCGGTCGTGCTCACCTACGGCGCGAGCCTTCCCGTCATCAAGATGGGCCGGATGGCCGGGCAGTACGCCAAGCCCCGTAGCTCCGACGAGGAGACGCGCGACGGCGTGACGCTGCCCGCGTTCCGCGGCGACATCATCAACGGCTTCGAGTTCACCCCCGAGGACCGCACACCCGATCCTCGGCGGCTGCTCGAGGCGTACCACACGTCCGCCTCGACCCTGAACCTCATCCGTGCGTTCACGACGGGCGGGTTCGCGTCGCTGCTGCGTGCGCACGAGTGGAACAAGGGGTTCATGGCCAACCCGGCGTACTCGCGCTACGAGGAGATCGCCGCTGAGATCGACCGGGCGATCCGCTTCATGGCGGCGTGCGGCGCCGACTTCGACGCCCTGCGCACCGTCGACTTCTACTCGAGCCACGAGGGGCTGCTGCTCGACTACGAGCGGCCGCTCACGCGCATCGACTCGCGCACCGGCCTGCCGTACGACTGCTCGGCCCACTTCCTGTGGATCGGTGAGCGGACGCGCGAGCTCGACGGGGCGCACGTCGACTACTTCTCGCGCGTCCACAACCCGATCGGCATCAAGCTCGGCCCGACGTCGACCGCGGATGATGCGCTTGCGCTCATCGACAAGCTCAACCCGACCGCCGAGCCGGGACGCATCACGTTCATCACCCGCATGGGTGCCGGCAAGATCCGGGAGCGGCTGCCCGCGCTCGTGGAGAAGGTCGCCGCCGACGGTCGTCCCGTCACGTGGGTGTGCGACCCGATGCACGGCAACGGCATCACGTCGGCCTCCGGGTACAAGACGCGCCGCTTCTCCGACGTGATGGACGAGGTCGCCGGGTTCTTCGAGGTGCACCGCGCGCTCGGGACCGTTCCCGGCGGGCTGCACATCGAGCTCACGGGGGACGACGTCACCGAGGTGCTGGGCGGCGCCGAGGAGATCGACGACGCCGGCCTGGCTCGCCGCTACGAGACCCTCGTCGACCCGCGGCTCAACCACCAGCAGTCGCTCGAGCTGGCGTTCCAGGTCGTGGAGCTGCTGCGCAGGTCCTGAGGCTGCATGACGAGGGGCGCACCCGATCGGGTGCGCCCCTCGTCATGTCACGGATCACGCGGTCAAGTTCGCGTCACACGACTGTCAGCGTGATGACGGTTCCCTTGGCCACCTTCTCGCCGGGACCGACGCTCTGGTACCGCACAGTCCCGAAGAGGCCTCCCAGTGCGTTCTGGCGCTTCGGCACCATCCCGAGATCCGTCAGGGTCTGAGCTGCCTTGTCGTACTGCTGACCAGTCAGGTCAGGGATCGCGAACAGCTCGGGCCCCTGCGAGATCGTCAGCGTGACCGTGTCGCCGCGGTGGTGACCGTCAGCCTGCGGGAGCGGGTCCTGGCTCATGACGCGCCCGGCCGGCACTGTGTCCGAGAACGCGGGGGTCAGGGCGACCTTGAGGCCGAGGCTGCCGAGCTGCTTGCTCGCCTCGTCCTGCGTCGCGCCGACGACCGAGACGATCGTCACGGGGGCAGGGCCGTACGAGATCGTCAGCTGCACCTCGGACGAGCGCTCGACCTGGTCGCCGGGCTTCGCGGACGCCTCGATCACGGCGCCGAGGGGTGCAGTGTCGGAGTAGTGCTTCCCGTCGACGTACGCAGCCTTGAGGCCGGCTGCGGTCAGGGCGGCCTCGGCGTCGGCCTGCATCGCGCCGACGAGCTTGTCGGGCACGACGACGAGGTCCTGGCCCTTCGAGACGGTCACCGTGACGGTCCCGTCCTTGCGGATGCGGGAGCCCTCCGCAGGGGTCGTACCGACGACGAAGCCGACCGCGACGGTGTGGTCGAAGGCCTCGACGGGGACCGCGCTCAACCCGTGGGCGGTGAGGATGGTCGAGGCGACGTCCTGCGCCTCGCCGGCCACCTGGGGAACCGTTGTGTAGGCGCCGGGGCCCTCGGTGACGTACCACCACGCGCCCCCGCCGACGGCGACGAGCAGGAGCGCGACGACGCTCGCCCAGATGACGCGCCGGCGTCGATGGCTCGGGGTGGGCTTGTCGGCGGTGGGCTGGATGCCGGTGCCGATGGGCAGCGCGACGGTGCCTCCAGCGGGGACGACGGCGAACCGGGTCGTCTCGGCGTCCGGACCGGCGGGAGGCGTGCTCTGACCGTCGTCGAGAGGAGTCGGGCCGACGAGGGCGCTGCCGGGCACGTCGTCGTCGGGCTCCTCGTCGCCGATGGCCGTCGCGAGCGGCAGGGAGATCGACGGGGTGACGTCGGCGCGACGCGCGAGCGTCTCGGGGTCGAGGGCCACGCGGGTGCGCCGGACGAGTGCGAGCGCTGCCGACGCGTCGGTGGGGCGGTCGTCGGGCTCACGCGCAGCGAGGGCCCCGATGAGCTCGTCGATCTCGACGGGGAGCCAGTGGACGAGGTCCGACGCGGCGGGGATGTCGGAGTTGACGTGCTGGAACGCGACCTGGATGGGCGTCTCACCGACGAACGGCTGCCGGCCGGTGATCATCTCGTAGAGCAGGATCCCGGCGGCGTACACGTCGGTGCGCGCGTCGCTGCTGCCGCGAGCGACGAGCTCGGGCGCGAGGTAGGCCACGGTCCCGAAGACCGTGCCGGTCATCGCCGACGTGACCTCGGTGACCGCCCGGGCAAGGCCGAAGTCGGCGACCTTGACCCGGCTGTCGGCAGCGATGAGGACGTTCTCAGGCTTGATGTCACGGTGCACGAGGCCCGCGCGGTGGGCGACGGCGAGCGCGTCGAGCACGCGGTCGATGAGGTCGAGCGCGGCGCCGACCGTCAAGGAGCCCTGCTCGCTCAGGTGGCGGCGCAGGTTGGTGCCGTCGATGTACTCCATCGTGAGATAGCTGGTCTCACCGTCGAGCCCCTGGTCGTAGACCCCGACGAGGCCGGGGTGCGTGAGGCGGGCCGCCGCGCGGGCCTCACGGCGGAAGCGCGCGACGAAGTCCGACCCGTCCGTGCCTGCGGCGAGGTGGGGGTGCATGACCTTGAGGGCGACCTCGCGGTCGAGCCGACGGTCGATCGCGAGGTCAACCGTGGCCATACCGCCACGCGCGATGCGGGACATGACCTCGTACCGCCCGTCGACCAGGCGGCCGACGAGAGGATCGGTGACGGTTGTTCCCACGGGCGGCAGTCTACGGTCGCCGTTGCTCCGACCGGGGGACGTGCCCGTCAGCTGAAGCGAGTCATGTGGGTCTGGACGTTGGCGACATAGCGGCGCGTGTCGGCGAACATGCCGTTGTTCCGGACCGAGGCCGCGCCCTGGTAGTAGCCCGCGATCGCGGTCGACAGGTCAGGGCTGGTCTTGACGAGCGAGCGCAGGATCGCGATGCCCGCCACGACGTTGTCGTCCGGGTTGAGCAGGTTGAGCGTGCGGCCGACGAGCTGCGACGCCCACGCGCCCGAGCTCGGGATGACCTGCATCGTGCCGATGGCGTTGGCGGGGGAGACGACGGTGTGCTGGAACCCGGACTCCTGGAAGGCGATGGCCTGCGCGAGAGACGGGTCGACCCCCATCTGGCGGGCCGTGGCGACGATCTTCGCCTGCATCTGGGCCTTGGTGGGCACCGACGAGCTCAGCAGCGTGATCTGGTTGACGTTCGCGGCGGCGACGACCGCGTCGGAGTAGGTGCGGCCCGCGAACGTGTTGCTCACGAGCTGCACGGTCGCCGGCGCGGCGGCCGTGGTGGTGACGGGGATCGTCAGCTGCTGGCCGATGCGGACGAACGCGCGGGCGTTCAGTCCGTTCGCGGCGACGATCGCCTGAACCGTCGTGCCGAGCTTCTTCGCGATGCCGGAGACCGTCTCGCCGGACGCGACCGTGTGGGTGGTCGTGGTCGTGGTCGTCGTCGTCGCGGACACCAGGGTCGCGGTGGCTGCCGGCTTCACGGTCGCAGCGGCGGCGGCGCCCGGGATGGTCAGCTGCTGGCCGATGCGGATGAACCCGCGCGCGTCCAGCCCGTTGGCGGCGACGATCGCCGCGATCGTCGTGCGCTGCTTCGTGGCGATGCGCGAGACGGTGTCACCCGCGGCGACGGTGTAGGTCGCTGCTGCGGGCGCGGCCACGGCGGCGGCGGGCGCTGCTGCGGGGGCGGCCGTCGAGCTGCTCGGGATGACGAGGCGCTGCCCGACGCGGATGCGTGCGGCG
>DASVMA010000126.1:0-3545 GCA_036384595.1 Cellulomonas sp.
CTGCGTCGTTGTTGAGGAGGATGACGTAGGGGCTTGTGACGTGGTCGAGGAGGAGGTTGTTCCCGCCTGCGAAGCCTCGGTTCGTCGGCGACCGGAGCAGCCGCACACCGGGATGTGATCGGGCGACGAGCTCGGCGGTCCCGTCGGTCGACGCGTTGTCGACGACAACGACGTCCATGGTCAGCCCGTCGAGCTCCTGCCGAGCCAGGCCGTCCAGGCAGGCGCCCACCAGGTGGGCGCCGTTGTACGTCACAGTGACCACCGTCACGTCAGAGTCGCTCGTGGGGATCACGCCCCGAGGTACACGTCGAGGGTGCGATCGGCGCAACCCGACCACGTGAACCGCCGTGCCCACGCACGCCGACCGTTGCGGGCGGTGTCGTCGTCGGGCGCCGTCCAAGCTCGCAGCAGGGCGTCCGCCAGCGCGTCCGGGTCGTCGTACGGGGCGGCGATCGCATGGGGCCCGGCGACCTCTCGCAGCACCGGGATGTCTGACACGACGACCGGTCGCCCGGTCGCGAGCGCCTCGAGCACAGGGAGGCCGAAGCCCTCATCGATCGACGGCAGCACGAGCGCGCGACTTCCGGCGACGAGGGTCGTGAGGTCGTTGTCGTCGAGCCACCCGGTCAGGTGAACGCCGGCTCGCGCGGCGAGGGTGTCTTCGCGCCCGGCCGGGCCAGCCAGCACCAGCTCAGGTGCGCCGGGGTTCGTCGCGCGCAGCCGGGCATGGGCCTCGAGAAGCGTCGGCAGGTTCTTGCGCGGGTCCAACGATCCGACGAAGACGTAGTAGTCGGGTGGCAGCCCGTGCCACCCCTGAACAGGTGGCTGCGCGTCGAACCACAAGGAGTCGACGCCGTGCGGGATGGCGGTCACGCGGTGGTGGGCCAGGGAGTAGTGGCTCCGCACAGCTGCGGCCACGACCTCGGTCGGCGTGACCACGTGGGCTCCTCGCGCGAGTGCGCGGGGCACGAGCTCGCGGTACAAGAGGCTGGCCGAGCTCACGGTCTCGGCATGCAGCACGTAGGTGAGGTCATGGATGGTGAGGACCTCGCGCGCGCCGCGGGTGGGCGGTGAGACGAAGTTGGTGCCGTGGAAGACGTCGGTCGGCCCGACGAGGCGCTCGATCGACGGGAAGTCCGTTCGGCGCCAGCACTCCCGCAACAGTCTCGCGGGCACCCGCGGGCCGACCTGGATCACGCCGGAAGGCAGGCCGGCAAGGCGCGCACCGCGAGCCGTCCACGTCGTGGCCCGGACCTGGGCGTCGACCTGGCGTCGTGCGATCGCGCCGGGCAGCTCGCGCAGGAGGTGCTCGACGTAGCGGCCGATGCCCGTGCGCGGTCCCAGAAGCGGGGTTGCGTCGAGTGTGATGACCACGAGTTCCTTCAGCGACCGAGCTGCGCGTACTTCGCCTCGGTGGCGTCCTTCTGCGGGCGCCACCATGCCTCGTTCGCCGTGTACCAGTCGATCGTCGCGGCCAGACCGTCGCGGAAGTTCTCGTACCGCGGGGCCCACCCCAGCTCGTCCCGCAGCTTGGACGAGTCGATCGCGTAGCGCATGTCGTGGCCCGGTCGGTCGCTCACCAGATCGTACGCGTCGCGCGGCTGGCCGGTGAGCTCGAGGATGAGCTCGACGACGTCCTTGTTGTTCTGCTCGCCGTTCGCGCCGATCAGGTAGGTCTCGCCGATGCGCCCGCGCTCGATGATGGCCCAGACGGCGGAGTTGTGGTCCTCGACGTGGATCCAGTCCCGGACGTTCTCGCCTGTGCCGTACAGCTTGGGCCGGATGCCGTCGATCACGTTGGTGATCTGCCGTGGGATGAACTTCTCGACGTGCTGGTAGGGGCCGTAGTTGTTCGAGCAGTTCGAGATCGTCGCCTGCACCCCGAACGACCGGGCCCATGCACGCACGAGCAGGTCGCTCGCGGCCTTGGTCGAGGAGTACGGGCTGGACGGGTTGTACGGCGTCTCGGGCGTGAACTTCGCCGGGTCGTCGAGCTCGAGGTCGCCGTAGACCTCGTCCGTCGAGATGTGGTGGTAGCGGGTGCTGTGCCTGCGGACAGCCTCGAGGAGCGTGAACGTGCCGATGACGTTCGTCTGGACGAACGGCCACGGGTTGCTCAGCGAGTTGTCGTTGTGCGACTCGGCGGCGAAGTGGACGACGACGTCCGCGCCACGCACGAGCTCGTCGACCAGGTCGGCGTCGGTGATGTCGCCCTTGGCGAAGGTGATCTGGTCCTCGACCGACGTCAGGCTCTTCTCGTCGCCCGCATAGGTCAGCGCGTCGAGCACGGTCACCTCGACCCCGGGGTGCTCCCGGACGGTCTGGTGGACGAAGTTGGAGCCGATGAAGCCGGCTCCGCCGGTGACGAGCAGACGCACGAGGGACCTCCTGGGATGAACGCAGTTCCGGACAAAGCCTAACGGGCGAAGCCGATCAGGGTGCGCGCTGTCAGCCCATTCGAAGCAACGGCAGATAACGGCTCAAATAGTGCGCGATTCACCACGCGGCGACTCGAAACACGTGGCGGTGCTTGATCCACAGCCTGACTGCACGGAGACTCGAGGAGAAATTGTTCCCGAGGTCTGGACATTGCCATGCTCATGCGTCTCGTCCTCGTGGCTGCGCTGCTCTTCTCCGGGTCAGGGGTCGCCGCGACCCGTGCCGCCCTCAACCCCGCTCACACCGTCTCGTCGGCGACTGCAGCGACACCCGCCCCGTCCGCCAGCGCCCCGGTGGCCTCCGGGGGCGCGGTGTCGATGACCGAGCACGATGTCGTGGTTCCGGCTGTCGAGCCGACCGGCCGGGTCGTCGAGTCTCCGGACGTCGTCGCGGCGCAGCACGACGCCAAGGCGATCGTTGCCGACAAGGTCGCGACGTCAGACCGCATCGAGAGCGCCATCGTCGAGACGGACAAGTTCCAGACCCTCGGCGTGACGTGGCCGAAGAACGCCCGGATCGCCGATCTTGCGGCGGAGGTCCGCACGCGGGTCGGCGACACGTGGTCCGACTGGGTCCCGCTGAGCCCCAGCGACGGCGGCCCCGACGCGAACTCGCCCGACGCGACCCCCGGCAGCCGGGAGGGGACCGACTCCGTCTGGGTGGGCGACGCCGACGCGGTGCAACTCTCGTTCGCGGCCACTGCGGGCGGCGGGCCCGACGGGCTGAGCCTGGTCCTCATCGGCTCCGGCAAGCCGGCCACGCCGAGCACGGCATCGACACCCAGCGCGGCAGGCGGCAGCGCCACGTTCGAGACGGCCGCCTACCGGACGGCACCGCTCCGCACCGCGACGTCTGCGCCGCGAGTGATCAGCCGGAGCGAGTGGGGAGCGCAGGCCCAGGTGTGCACGCCCGACGTCGCCTCGAAGCTTGTCGGAGCCGTCGTGCACCACACGGCCGGATCGAACGACTACTCGACGGTCGCCGAGGCGGAGCAGCAGATTCGCAACGACCAGAGCTACCACATCAACCAGCTCGGCTGGTGTGACATCGGCTACAACTTCATCGTCGACAAGTGGGGAAACATCTACGAGGGCCGGGCGAACAGT
>DASVMA010000127.1:0-12257 GCA_036384595.1 Cellulomonas sp.
ACGACGGCGGCGACCGCGAGGCCGACGGCACGCACCTGGCGGCGGGCGATCATCCGGTCACCGCCAGCGAGCCGGCGATGCCGGCGCGGTCGAGCGCGACGGAGAGCGCCCCACGGACCTCGGCCGCCGCACCGAGCTCGGACTCGACCACGTCGACGGGCCCCGCGGTGCTCGGCAGGACACGCTCCGCGAGAACGGCGCGCAGGGGGTCGAGCAGGAGCTCGCCGGCCTCGGCGAGCTGGCCGCCGACGACGACGAGCTCGGGGTCGAAGAGGTTGCAGACGTTCGCGGCGGCGCGGCCGAGATACCGCCCGGCATCGGCGATGACCCGACGGCAGTCGGCGTCGCCCTCCTCGGCGCGCGTGATCATGTCGCGCATCGTGAGGTGCCCGTGGGTCGGCTGTAGCTCGGCGAGCAGGACGGCACCCCCGATGAACGTCTCGAGGCAGCCGCGGTTGCCGCACCGGCACAGCGGGCCGTCGTCGGCCATGATCATGTGCCCGATCTCCCCCGCGATGCCCGCGCGCCCGTGGAACACGTCACCGCCGATGATCAGCCCGCCGCCGACGCCGTAGGACACGCGCAGGTAGACGACGTCCCGGCGACCCCGGGCGGCACCGAGCCGGACCTCCGCGAGCGCGCCGAGGTTCACGTCGTTGTCAACGTAGACGGGGATGCCGAGCCGCTGCTCGAGGACCTCGGGGACGACGACGCCGTCCCAGCCCCGCAGGATCCCGACCGTCGAGACCAGGCCCGTGCGCACGTCGACGGGTGCGGGCACCCCGACCCCGACCGCGAGGACCTCCTGCAGGCTCGCGTCGACGGACTCGACCATCTCTGTGAGCAGGAGCGCCGCCCGCTCGAGCCCTGCGTCGGCGCGGTGGTCGGGCGGGAGCGGCATGCGCTGCTCGGCGACGATGCGGTGGGCGACGTCCGACAGCGCGACGCGCAACGAGCGGGTGTCGAAGTGGATCCCGGCGACAAGACCGAGGTTGCGCGCGAGCGTGACCTGCTGCGCGCGCCGGCCGCTGCGCGAGGTGGGCGCGGTGTGGAGCACACCGATCGCCGTGAGCTCCTTGACGATGTTCGACACGGTCGCCGGAGACAGACCCGTCACACCGGCCAGCTCGACCTGGGTGAGGGAGCCCCGTTGCTGAACTGCACTCACGATCCGGGCCCGGTTGGCTTCACGGAGTGAAGTTTGAGACCCGGGAGTCGCCCGGTCTGTGCCCACGCGCGCACACTACCGCCCGCGACGGCCACCGGTCGCCACGTGCGCGGACGCGTCGTCCCGCGAGGGGGACGACGCGTCCGACGGCGTGGGTCAGCGGTTCACGTGTTGTAGCCGAGCGACCCGCGGCGGGCCGTCACGACCACGGCCAGTCGAACCAGTGGTGGTGGCTCGCGGTCTGCTTCTCGACGAGGACCGCGACCGTGCGGGCCGGGACCGTGACGGTGCCCGACGCCTTGACCCACGTCGTGCCCTTGACCACCGGGTCGGAGCCTGCGGCCTGGACCGGCGAGAGCACGAGCGTGCGGCCCGCGAGCGCGGGGACCGTCTGCGTCGTGGCCTCGTCGGACGCGTTGAGCACGACGAGGACGCCGTTCAGCGACCGGTCGACGTCCTTGCCGACCGTGTCGTCGACGCGCATGACGATCACGCCGGGGGTCGCCGTCGGCCCGCCGTCGGGGAACGAGACCTTCTGCTCGATGAGCTGCGCGGAGCCGAGGCGGAACAGGTCCGTCGAGAAGCGCAGTCGCAGGAGGTCGTCGGCCGCGGCCGAGGCCGCCCGGATGTCGGCCGCCGCCGGCTTGAGCGCGGGGTTGGCCAGCGCCGGTTGGTCGTAGACCCACATCGCCTGGTTGTCGGCGCTCGGGGGCAGGCCGCGGCCGAAGCCGTTGTCCTGCTTGGTGAAGTCGAGCGAGTTGAACCAGTCCCCGGAGTTGAACGAGTTCTTGTCGAGGGACTTGCTGCGCAGCAGGTCGGCGCCCGCGTGCCAGAACGACGGCGTCTGGGCGAGCGCGGTCGTCGCGAGCGAGAGGGTGTTCATGCGCACCCGGTCGGTCATCGACGTCGCGGTCGGCAGCTTGAGCGTGAGCGAGTCGAACAGCGTCTGGTTGTCGTGCGCGTCGACGTAGGTGACGACCTCCTCGGGCGAGTCCGCGTAGCCCGCGGGCTGCCCGTTGTAGTCGATCTGGGCACCCGTGCGGGTCGTCCCGTCGGCCGTCTGGAAGGCGTAGGCGCGCAGGTTGCCCGCCATGCCGAGCTTGACGAGGTCGGTGTCGTGGCCGAGCCGCGCGAGCTGGTCGGCCACGGTCCCGTTCACGGCCGCGCCGTTCGGGTCGGTCGCCTCGCCCGAGCCGAAGCCCTGGATGCGGGGGTCGGTGTCGAACGGGCCGCCGCCACGGACGGCGTCGCGCAGCCGGTCGCTGAACGTCCCGATGCCCGTGCCGCCGAGCTGACCCTGCGTGGCCTGGGTGAACAGGGCGTTGTTGGCGACCTCCCCGAAGTTCCAGCCCTCGCCGTACAGGTAGACGGCCTTGCCGTTGACGCCGTCCTTCTGGGGCGTGAGCGCGTCGAGGGCACTCCGGACGGCCTTCATGGTGTCGACCGAGTGGTGTCCCATGAGGTCGAAGCGGAAGCCGTCGACCTTGTAGTCCCGGGCCCAGGTGACGACCGAGTCGACCATCATCTTGCCGGCCATGGCGTGCTCGGTCGCGACGTTCTGGCAGCACGTCGAGGTCTCGACCGCACCCACCGAGTTGAGCCGGTGGTAGTAGCCGGGCACGACGCGGTCGAGGATCGACTTCGGGTCCTGGCCGCTCGCGGCGGTGTGGTTGAACACCTGGTCGAGCACGACCTGCAGACCGTCGGAGTGCAGCGCGCCGACCATCGTGCGGAACTCGGCGACGCGGGCGCCACCGAACGCGTCGACCGCGTAGGAGCCCTCGGGTGCCGACCAGTGCAGCGGGTCGTAGCCCCAGTTGTACCCGTCGGTGTCGGCGCCGGCCATCACGCAGGCCTGCTGCGCGGACGAGTCCGGGGCGAGCGACGGGAGGTCGCACGCGGGGGTCGTCTGCGCGCTGCGGTTCTCCTCGATCGACGCGATGTCGAACGTCGGCAGGAGGTGCACGGTGGTCAGGCCGGCCGCGGCCAGCTCCCGCAGGTGGGTCCGGCCCGCACCGTTGAAGGCGAACGCCAGGTAGGTCCCGCGCTGGGCGGCCGGGACGCTCTGGTCGTTGACCGAGAAGTCGCGGACGTGCAGCTCGTAGATCGTCTGGTCGACGGGCGCCACGACGGGCTGCTTGGCCTTCTCCCACTGCCGCGGCCGGTAGGCCGGGTCGGCGAGGTCGACCAGGACGGAGTGCGTCGAGTTCAGGGTGAGGGCGACCGACGACGGGTCGGTGACCTCGTTGACCTCGACCTTGTCCGTGCTCGGCACGTAGACCGAGACGGCGTACCGGTACGCGGCGCCCTTCCAGCTCGCGTCGCCGCGCACGGTCCATGCGCCGTCCGACTGCCGCGCCATCGCGACCCGCTGGGGTGCTGCGGTCGTGTCGGGGCGGTTCGTGCCCGTCGCGGGCCAGAGCAGCAGGTCGACGGACTGGGCGGTCGGCGCCCACACCGCGAGCGTCGGCCGCTTCTTGCTCCACGTCGCGCCGAACGTACGATTCGCTGCAGCTGCCGCGTACAAGTCATCCAGCACGCCCGGGATCTGCACGCCGGTGGCAGCCTGCAGGGTCCCGTCGGAGGCCGCCTGCGTGACCAGGAGCTCGCCCTTGACCAGCTCCCCCACCGCTGCACGGTCGGTTCCGACGGGGTGCAGCGCGACGTAGCCGGCGAGCGCCGGGAACCGTCCGAGCTGGGCAGCGGTCAGGCCCGCCGGGTCGTATGCGAGCGGAACGGTCGTCCCGCCCGTCACCGCACGGTCGACCACCGCGACCGCGCCGTCAGGCGACGCATGGAGCGCGAAGGTGAGCGACGCGGGGTCCGCCCCCGCAAGGAGCGCCGCGGGCCACGCGATCGTGCCCGCGTCGATCCACTGCGCCCGGTCCTGGCCGATGCCGGGCAGCGGTGCGTCGGTCACCGAAATCGTCAGGAGGTGCGTCGCGAGCACGTACGTGAAGGTCACAGGCTTGCCGCCGGGAGCGGTGAAGGACAGGTTGGCCCCACCCGCAGCGCCGCCTGCGCCGTAGTTCTCGGCCCACGAGAGGTTGTGGGCGACCTTGACCTCGTAGCTCCCCGCGGGGATGGCAGCGGCCGTGTACGTGTAGGTGCCGTCGCCCTCCTTGTCCTCCAGGGAGGTCACGACGCAGTCGGGCTGCCAGTCCCCCGGGCAGCCGACCTCGCTCTGGTACGAGCCGGGCAGGGTGATGAGCGGTCCCTGCGCGCTCGACGAGAACCACTTCGTCGCGTCGTCGTAGACGAACGTGACCGACTGCGGCGCCGCGAGCGAGAACAGCACGTTGTCGCCGCCGGGCAGACCGCCGGCACCGTAGTTCTCGGTCCACGCGCCGCCGATGGCGATCTTGTACTGCCAGTCACCGGCCGGGACCGTGAAGGTTGCCGAGTACACACCGTTGCCCCGGTGGGTCAGCGCGACGGCCGTGCAGTCAGGCTGCCAGTCGCCCGAGCAGCCCAGCTCGCTGTCGAGGCTGCCGGGGATGGTCACCAGGAGATCCGTGCGCCCCCCGACCGAGCCGGGCGGCTCGGGCACGACGCCGTCGACGGCGATGCCGACCGAGCCGTAGGTGGAACCGGCGACGCGGTTGCCGGCAGCGTCCGTGGACACGGCCCGGTACTCGACCAGTGTTCCCGGCGCCAGCGTCGTCACGTCGTGGAACACGCGTGGGCTCGTCGTCTCGGCGGTCCCGAGCGGTGTCCAGCTCGTCGCACCGGCGACGCGGTACGCGACGGACGTCTCGCTCCACGTGCTGCCGGGCACCTGGGCGGCGACCGGGGAGACCCCGGACAGCGCGGCACCCGCGGTCGGCGCGGACACGGTGATGGCCGTCGAGGCACCGCCGGCCCAGGCGCCGACCGGTCGGTCGGCACGAAGGACGACGGCGGACAGCGCCGGGACCGTCAGCGCGACCGAACCGGTCGCGTCGGCGGTGACGGAGGTGGTCGTGCCGTAGAGCGGTGCGTAGGTCGCGCCCGGCGTGAGCGTCGTCAGCGTGACGGTCGCCGGGGTCGCGGCGTTGTTGAGCGCCACGAGGTGCTCGATCTTCTCGGTCCTGTCGACCCGCGCGAAGGCGTACACCGACCCGCTCGCGGACAGCTGGATCTGCGCGCCGTCGGCCAGCGCCGGGTGCGACGAGCGCAGGGCGGCGAGCCCGGCGATGTGCTGGTAGAGCGTCGCCGACGTGTCGTAGCGGTCGACGGACCCCGCCGTCGTCCCGTCCACGAGCGCCTGGTTCGCGTACTCGGGCACCTGGGTCGCGAAGAGCGACTGCCGGGCGTCCTTGTCGGTGCCACCCAGCGAGCCGTTCCCCACGAAGCCCTGCTCGTCGCCGTAGTACACGACGGGCTGCCCGCGCGTCAGGTACATGAGGGAGTGCGCGAGCTCGTCCCGCGCGACCTGGTTGCCCGCGTCCTTGAGCATGTAGCCGATGCGGCCCATGTCGTGGTTCCCGAGGAACGTCGGCAGCGCCGACGCACTCGTCGTCGGGGTCGTGTAGTAGTCGTCGGTCGCGAACAGCGCCGCGAGGCCCGTCGCCGCCGAGCCCTTGGCGAAGCTCGCCGCGCCCGACTGGAAGGAGAAGTCGAGCACCGAGCTCATGTCGGTCGTGCGCACGTACGGCGACGTCTTGGTCGCGTCCGCGTCGTACACCTCGCCGAACATGAAGAAGTCGGGCTTGCCGTGCGCCCGGGCGTAGTCACGGACCGCTGTGGTCCACTGCTTCCAGAACTCCATGTTGACGTGCTTGGCCGTGTCGATCCGGAAGCCGTCGACGCCCAGGTCGACCCAGCCCTCGTAGACCTGCTCGAACCCGGTGACGACGGTCGGGCTCTCGGTCATGATGTCGTCGAGCCCGTCGAAGTCGCCGTACGTGACCGACTCCCCCGCCCACGTCGAGTTGCCGCGGTTGTGGTAGAGCGTCACGTCGTTGAGCCAGGACGGAACCTTGAGGTTGGCGTCCTCGGGCTTGACGACCGGGGTGTACGGGAACGACGTCGCCGCCGAGAGCGTCGGGAAGGTTCCCGTGCCGGCATACGTCGCCGGGTCGAACGCCGTGCCCGACGCGTCCTTGTACGGGGTCGTGGCCTTGTCGACGTACGTGTAGGTCTGCTGGGTGTTGTCGATGACGTCGGCCGTGTGGTTCGTGATGATGTCGAAGTACACCTTGATGCCACGCGCGTGCGCGTCGGCGATGAGCTGCTGCAGCTCGGCGTTGGTCCCCAGGTGCGGGTCGATGTGGGTGAAGTCCGTGATCCAGTAGCCGTGGTAGCCGGCCGACGCGTTCGCGCCCGTGCCCTGGACCGGCTTGTTCACGAACGAGGGCGTCAGCCAGATCGCCGACGTGCCCAGACCCTGGATGTAGTCGAGCTTGCTCCGCAGGCCCGCCAGGTCGCCGCCCGAGTAGAAGCCCTTGTCGGTCGGGTCGTACCCCGTCGTCATCCGGTCACCGGTCAGCCCGCCGGTGTCGTTCGACGGGTCGCCGTTCGCGAACCGGTCGGTCATGACGAAGTAGAACTGCTGGCCGGCGCCGGCCTCCCGCGCGGGCGGTGCCACGAGCGCGTCGTCGGCGGCGGTGTAGCCCGCAGGGAGGTCGACCGGCGCGAGCGCGGTCCGGTGGGTCGTGTCGTCGAACGTGAACCGGACCTTCGCCGGCCCGGCCAGCACGAGCGGGATGTTGTCCGCCCCGCCGTTCGCCCCGTACGCCTCGTCCCAGGTCCCGTTCACTGCGACCTTGTACTCGAACGACCCGGCGGGCAGCGTCCACTCGGCGGCGTACTGCCCCGGGGTCGCGGTCGGCGCCAGCGCTGTCTGGGCACAGTCGGGCTGCCAGTCACCTGCGCAGCCGAGCTCGTCCTGGAGCGATCCGACGAGCACGAACGTCCGCGGCACAGCGGCAGCGGCGGTTCCCACCCCTGAGGTGCCTGCCGCGAGCCCGACGGCGGCGAGAGCCACTGCGGCAAGGGTTGACGTGAGCTTCCGGACCATTGCGTCGACAGCGACCATTCCCGGCTCCTTCGTCGCCCGCACGACGATGTGCGGGATGGCGTGTGGGGCTGACCGTAGCGATTACTGCAATTCACCGCAATACCCGCGAATTCGCACGACATCATGGGATGAATACGGCCGAATTTCGCCCGTACGATCCACACATTCCCGCAGGTGACACGCCTGCGGGCGCGCGAGCACGACGCGAACCGCTTACAGCCGACGCACAGGCCTCGGCTGGGGGGTGCTCTGCTCCCTCCCAGTCACGGCGCGTCGACGGGGCTCGGAACAGCGCGCTCAGTCGACCGCGCGCAGCTCGGCGAGCCGCGCCGCCAGCCCTGCCACGGTGTCGTCGACCTCGACGAGCTTGTCCCGGCTCGTCGCGCCCGACACCAGCCGGACGTTCCGTCGTCGCGCCCCCAGGGCGTCCGCGAGGGCAGCGAGGGCCGCCTCCGTGGCCGCGCCGTCGACCGCCCGCGCGTTGACCGCGACGACGAGCCGCTCACCGAGCAGACCGCCGACGCGCGCGCGGGACGCGCCCGGCTTGACCCTGATCGCGACGCGCACGCTCACCGGTCCCCGGGCACGAGCACGAGCACGCCAAGGCTCAGATGAGCCCGAGCGCCTGGACCGCTGCGCGCTCCTCGACGAGCTCGGCGACCGACGCGTCGATGCGCGCCCGCGAGAAACCGTCGATGTCGAGCCCGGGCACGATGTGCCACTCGCCACCCTCCGACGTCACAGGGAACGACGAGATGAGCCCCTCGGGCACCCCGTACGAGCCGTCGGAGACGATCCCGGCCGACGTCCAGTCGCCCGCCGGCGTCCCGTTGACCCACGAGTGCACGTGGTCGATGGCCGCGTTCGCCGCAGACGCCGCCGACGACTGGCCGCGCGCCTCGATGATCGCCGCACCGCGCTGGGCGACCGTCGGGATGAAGACGTCCTCGACCCACCGCGGGTCCCCGACGACGTCCGCGGCGGGGCGACCCGCGATCGTGGCGTGCGTGATGTCGGGGTACTGCGTCGTCGAGTGGTTGCCCCAGATCGCGAGGCGCTTGACGTCGGTGAGCTGCACGCCGGTCTTCTTGGCGAGCTGGATGTGCGCGCGGTTGTGGTCGAGGCGGGTCATCGCGGTGAAGCGTCCCGCCGGGACGTCCGGCGCGTGCGACGCCGCGATCAGGGCGTTCGTGTTGGCGGGGTTGCCCACGACCAGGACACGGATGTCGTCGGCGGCACCCGCGTTGATGGCCTGGCCCTGCGGACGGAAGATCCCGCCGTTCGCCGAGAGCAGGTCGGCCCGCTCCATGCCGGCCGTGCGGGGTCGCGCGCCGACGAGCAGCGCCACGTTGGCGCCGTCGAAGGCCGCCGTCGCGTCGTCGAAGATGTCGACCCCCGCGAGCAGCGGGAAGGCGCAGTCGTCGAGCTCGAGCGCGACTCCCGCCGCGGCCTTCATGCCCTGGGTGACCTCGAGGAGGCGGAGCCGGACGGGGATGTCGGTACCGAGCAGCTGGCCGGAGGCGATGCGGAACAGCAGCGCATATCCGATCTGGCCGGCGGCGCCCGTGACAGTGACGTTGACGGGGGTCGTCATGGGAGATCTCCTTCGATCGGTTCTGCTGAGGTGCCGAAGCGTGAGGTGTTGCCCGCAGGCCGGCGCGGGAGCGCGCCGGCGGTCATGCCAGGCGCGCTGAGAGGTTCTCGTCGAGTGCGGCGAGGAAGGCCTCGGTCGTGAGCCACTCGGCGTCGGGCCCGATGAGGAGCGCGAGGTCCTTGGTCATCTTGCCGCTCTCGACCGTCGTGATGACGACGTCCTCGAGCGTCTCGGCGAACCTCGTGACCTCGGGGGTCCCGTCGAGCTTGCCGCGGTGCTTGAGCCCGCCCGTCCACGCGAAGATCGACGCGATCGGGTTGGTCGAGGTGGGCTTGCCCGCCTGGTGCTGGCGGTAGTGCCGCGTCACGGTGCCGTGCGCAGCCTCGGCCTCGACCGTGGTGCCGTCGGGGGTCATCAGGACACTCGTCATCAGGCCGAGCGATCCGAAGCCCTGGGCGACGGTGTCGGACTGCACGTCACCGTCGTAGTTCTTGCAGGCCCAGACGTACCCGCCTTCCCACTTCATCGACGCGGCGACCATGTCGTCGATGAGGCGGTGCTCGTACGTCAGGCCGGCCGCGGCGAACTGCGGGGCGAACTCGGTGTCGAACACCTCCTGGAAGATGTCCTTGAACGCGCCGTCGTACGCCTTGAGGATCGTGTTCTTGGTCGACAGGTAGACCGGGTAGCCGCGCTGCAGGCCGTACGCGAGCGACGCGCGGGCGAAGTCGCGGATCGAGTCGTTGAAGTTGTACATCCCCATCGCGACGCCGCCACCCTCGGGGTAGGTCACGACCTGCTGCTCGATGGGCTCGGAGCCGTCCGACGGGGTGAACGTCAGGGTCAGCGTCCCGGCGCCCGGGACCTTGAAGTTCGTCGCGCGGTACTGGTCGCCGAACGCGTGGCGGCCGATGATGATCGGCTTGTTCCAGCCGGGCACGAGGCGCGGGATGTTCGAGATGATGATCGGCTCGCGGAAGACGACGCCGCCGAGGATGTTGCGGATCGTGCCGTTCGGCGAGACCCACATCTTCTTCAGGCCGAACTCCTCGACGCGGGCCTCGTCGGGCGTGATCGTCGCGCACTTCACGCCGACGCCGTGCTCCTTGATCGCGTAGGCCGCGTCGATCGTGACCTGGTCGTCCGTCGCGTCGCGGTTCTCGATCGACAGGTCGTAGTACCGCAGGTCGATGTCGAGGTACGGGTGGATCAGGCGGTCCTTGATGAACTGCCAGATTATCCGCGTCATCTCGTCGCCATCGAGCTCGACGACGGGGCCCACAACCTTGATCTTCGCCATGCGGGGATGCTCCTGTGGTGAGGGGGGACACGAACCTGCAACCAAGATTACTCGACATCAAGAGACTTTGCGTCGCCCGGACATGCGGGACGGGCCCGGCCGGTTGATCCCGGCCGAGCCCGTCCCTCGTGCAGTCGTGCGGTGCTGCTGACCTACTGGTGCTGCGGGCGTGCTGTGATCAGGAAGCAGCCTTGACGATCGCGAGGAGCTTCGCGTCGTTGGCGTACGACTCGGCAGCGTTCTCCTTGGTGACGATCTGGGGCGGCAGCAGGAACGCCGGGACGGCCTTGACGCCGTTCTCGTACGACTTGGTGTCGTTGACCTCAGGCGTCTTGCCCTTGCTCAGGTCGGTCGCCATCTGGACGGCGGCCTTCACGAGGTTGCGGGTGTCCTTGTTGATCGTGGAGTACTGCTCGCCGGCCATGATCGACTTGACCGACTCGACCTCGGAGTCCTGACCGGTGACGGTCGGGAGCGCCTTGCCGGCGCCCTTGACCGACGTGATGATCGCGCGGGCCAGGGTGTCGTTCGGGGACAGGACGCCATCGAGCTTCTTGTCACCGTTGTAGGTGCTCGTCAGGAGCGAGTCCATGCGGCTCTGGGCGTTCTCGGCCTTCCAGCCGGCCGTCGCCGTCTGCTTGATGTCGGTCTGACCCGAGCCGACGATGACGTCGCCCTTGTCGATGGCCGGCTGCAGGATGTCCATCGCGCCGTTGAAGAACACGGCCGAGTTGGCGTCGTCAGACGAGCCCGAGAAGAGCTCGATCGTGTACGGGCCGGTGGCCTTCTTGGCCTTCATGCCGTCCAGCAGGGCCTGGCCCTGGAGCTGGCCGACCTTGAAGTTGTCGTACGCGACGTAGTAGTCGACGGCCTTCGTGTTGAGGATCAGGCGGTCGTACGCGATGACGATCGCGCCGGCGGCCTGGGCGGCCTCGACCTGGGTGCTGAGCTGCGCACCGTCGGCCGCACCGATGATGATGACCTTCGCGCCCTTGGTCACCATCGCGGTGATCTGGCCCTGCTGGTCGGCGACGGTGCCCGAGGCGGCCGCGTACTGCACGTCCGACTTGAAGCCCGCGTCCTTGAGGTCCTGCGTGAACAGGTCACCGGCGAGAACCCAGTTCTCCGACGTCTTCGACGGAAGCGCGACCCCGACGAGCGAGTCGGCGGCGAAGCCCGTGGCGGCGGCCGAGGCCGTGCCCGACGCGGCAGGGGTGGTGGCGTCAGCCGTACGGCTCGAGCAGGCGGTCAGCGACAGCGCTGCCACCGCGGCGAGCGCGAGGGAGGTCTTGACGATCTTGCGCATGGTGCGTCACATCTCTTTCTCGGAAGTGATCGTGCGTGGTGCTACCCGGCAGCTGCTTTGCTGCCG
Source organism: Cellulomonas sp. (assembly GCA_036384595.1). Classification (GTDB taxonomy): domain Bacteria; phylum Actinomycetota; class Actinomycetes; order Actinomycetales; family Cellulomonadaceae; genus Cellulomonas_A. Next base: position 11,436 of record DASVMA010000127.1, read on the forward strand.
CGGTGGTCGTTCGTCTCGACGACGCCAGGCGTCGCCTTTCACTCTCAAGAAGGGACGCGGACGGGCTCTGTTGGGCCGCTCACTGTCTCGTCCTTCTCGAACCTTCGGGTCATCAACCCGATGAGGGAGGGCTTTCCCTGCATCTTGTTGTAGACGTCGATCCCGACCGCGATGAGCAGCACGAGACCCTTGATCATCTGAACCTTGTCGGCGCCGACGCCCATGAGCTGCAGGCCGTTGTTCAGGACCGCCATGACGAGGCCACCGACGATCGAGCCGGTGACCGTGCCGGAGCCGCCGGCGACTGCTGCGCCACCGATGAAGCACGCCGCGATCGCGTCGAGCTCCCAGTTCAGACCGTCCTGGGGACCGGAGGCGGCCGAGCGGGCGACGAAGATCATGCCCGCGAGGGAGGCCAGGATCGACATGTTCATCATGACCAGGAAGTGCACGCGCTTGGACTTGACGCCCGAGAGCTGTGCGGCCAGCCGGTTGCCACCCACCGCGTAGATGTGGCGCCCGAAGATCATGTTGTTCGTGATGAAGGAGTACAGGACCACCAGGGCGAGCAGGATGAGGCCCGAGACCGGGAAGCTCGTCCCGACGCGGCCACCGGCGAACAGGAACGCGGCGTACACGACGACGGCCACCAGGACCGTGACCTTGAGGACGCTGACCCAGCCCGGCGCCATGTCCGAGCCCATCTCGCGCTGCGTCGAGCGCAGGCGGAACTCGCGGATGACCACGACGATCGCGATGAGCACGCCGAGCAGCAGAGTGAGGTTGTTGTACCCGGTGTTCGGCCCGACCTCGGGCAGGTAG
>DASVMA010000128.1:0-1748 GCA_036384595.1 Cellulomonas sp.
GCCGGCGCGGCGGGGGCGGGCACGACAGGCGCCGAGACGACCGGCACCGACGGGACCGCGGCCGGCAGGAGCGGAGCAGGCGCGAGGGTCGCGGTCGAGCCGATGGCTCCGCGCTCCAACCGGTCGAGCCGCGCACCGAACCCCGAGGTCGAGTCGTCGGCGCCGGGCAGCAGCAGGCGGGCCATGAGCAGCTCGAGGTGGAGCCGGGGCGACGTCGCTCCGGTCATCTCCGAGAGGGCGGCGTTGACCAGGTCGGCGGACCGGGACAGCTCGGAGGCCCCGAGGTGGACGGCCTGCGTCCGCATGTGAGCGAGCTGGTCGGCCGGTACGTCGCGCAGGGCTGCGCTGGCCGCGTCGCCGGACGCGGCGATGACGATCAGGTCGCGGAGTCGCTCGAGCAGGTCCTCGACGAACCGTCGCGGCTCGTGGCCGGTCGAGATGACGCGCTCGACGACCCGGAACGCGCTCGCGCCGTCCGAGGCCGCGATCGCGTCGACGAGGTCGTCGAGGAGCGAGGCGTGCGTGAACCCGAGCAGCGCGACGGCACCCTCGTAGTCGAGACCGGCCGGGCCTGAGCCCGCGATGAGCTGGTCGAGGACCGACAACGAGTCGCGGACCGAGCCGGCGCCCGCGCGCACGACGAGCTGCAGGACACCCGCGCCGACCGTCACGCCCTCGGCCTGGGCGACCTGCTCCAGGAAGCTCAGCATCACGTCCGGCGGGACGAGCCGGAACGGGTAGTGGTGGGTCCGCGAACGGATCGTGCCGATGACCTTGTCGGGCTCCGTCGTCGCGAAGATGAACATGACGTGGGGCGGCGGCTCCTCCACGATCTTGAGCAGGGCGTTGAAGCCCTGCGGGCTGACCATGTGGGCCTCGTCGAGGATGAACACCTTGAACCGGTCGCGCGAGGGGGCGAACGTCGCCCGCTCGCGAAGCTCACGTGCGTCGTCGACGCCGCCGTGGCTCGCCGCGTCGATCTCGACGACGTCGAGGCTCCCGGGACCACCGCGGGACAGCTCGCGGCACGACTCGCACTGGCCGCAGGGGGTGTCGGTCGGGGACGCCTCGGTGTTGCGCTCGCAGTTGAGGATGCGGGCGAGGATGCGCGCCGACGACGTCTTTCCGCAGCCGCGCGGACCGGAGAACAGGTAGGCGTGGTTGACCTGGCCGTTGCGCAGGGCCTGACGGAGCGGTGCCGTCACGTGGTCCTGACCGATGACCTCCGCGAAGGTCTCGGGCCGGTAGCGGCGGTACAGCGCAGTGGTCACGCACCGAACTGTAGATGCCCGGGCCCACACCGCGATCCGTCCGGCACGCCTGCCCGCGAAGCAGCAGGTGGGGGCGCGACGTCGGGCATGCGACGTGCCCTGGGCATGCAAGGACCCCCCGCACACCCATCAGAACTCGCCTGCCCTTGCTGCCTTCCGGCCCTGGGGGAGTTCAGCGAGATGACGCCGTACGAGGGGTCACTCCAAGGATAACGCAGGCGCGGGGCGTCGGTGCAGGCGGCGCCGATTGGGAGGTGGGGCTCAGCCGGCTCTCAGGAAGCGTCCAGGGGACGGCGCCACGATGAGTCATCACACCAACGGCGTCGGGTCCACGTCGGTCCCCCGCCATGACCGTTCGAGGAGCCCCCCGTGAGCGCAGCGACAACCCGAGGACGGCCCGCGTCGATCCCGCCGGCCGCGCGCTCGGCCGCCTTCCGGGCGGCACGGGCTGACGTCGCCGCCGGGGCTCGCTCGCCG
>DASVMA010000129.1:0-2360 GCA_036384595.1 Cellulomonas sp.
ACAGGCCCGCCACCGCGAGGGTGACGACACCGGCGGGACTGTTGTTCACGTCATGACGGTAGGCGCAGGGTACCCATGCCCCAGGGACCGCCGGCGGCGTGTCGCCCGCGACCGCCCAGATCTAGGTCGCGGACGCCAGCCAGCGGTTCAGGAGGCCGCCCGGGACGTCCTCGGTCGTGAGGGCGAAAGACCTGTGGTCGCACCACTCGTCGCCGATGTGCAGGTACCGCTCACGCAGGCCCTCGTCGCGGAACCCGAGCTTCGCCACGACCCGGAGCGACGGCGCGTTCTCCGGACGGATGTTGACCTCGACCCGGTGCAGGCCGAGCACCTCGAAGCAGTGGTCCGTCGCGAGCGCGACGGCCGTCGGGATGATGCCGCGACCGGCGACGTGCTGGGACACCCAGTAGCCGATCGAGCCTGACCGCAACGACCCGTAGATGATGCCCGTGACGGTCAGCTGGCCGACGAGCAGCCCCTGGTAGTCGACCGCGAACGGCAGCGACGACCCCGATCGCGCCTGGGAGCCCAGGGACCGCACGAACTCGCCGAACGACGGCCGGGGACCGCGGACCGGGACCGGCGAGGTCGCATCCCACGGCTCGAGCCACCCGGCGTTCTGTGCTCGCAGCGCCATCCAGGTCCGTTGGTCCGACCGTCGCAACGGTCGCAGGCGGACGTCACCGGACGTCAGTGACGCGGGCCATCCGACCGCCATCAGCCCTCCAGCACGAGGCAGTGCACGCGCTGGCCGGGGTGGACGGTCACGTCCTGCTCCCCGACGACGGCGAGCGCGTTGGCACGTGAGAGCGACGTGACCGACAGGACTCCCGGGTCCCCGACCGGCGTCACCTGGTACCCCTCCGACGGCGAACCGACGACGAGCGCGGGCACGAACTGGCGACGCCCGGGCGGTGACGACCAGCCGACCGTCGCGTCCGCGGTCACGGACGGGCGGAACAGGTCCACGTGACCCGCCATGGCCCGCAGCGCGGGTCGGACGAACACCTCGAACGACACCTGGGCCGCGACCGGGTGACCCTGGAGCGCGAAGATCGGCACCGCGCCGTCCCGCAGCCCGCCACCGATCGTGCCGAAGCCCTGCCGGTGGCCGGGCGACATCGCGACGTGGTCGAACCGCACCGTGCCGAGCGGCGCCAGGACGTCCTTGACCGTGTCCCGCGCCAGCTCGCTCAGTCCCCCGGTCGTCAGCACGAGGTCCGCGCGCACCAGCTGGTCCTCAAGAGCCTCCCGCAGGATCGCGCGGTCGTCGGACACGATGCCGACCCGGACGGCCGCCGCCCCGGCGTCCCGCACCGCGGTCTCGAGCGCATGGCCGTCGGCCTCGTAGACGGCACCGTCGCGCCGGGGCGAGCCCGGCTCGATGAGCTCGTCGCCGATCGACATGATGACGACCCGCGCCTTGGGGAAGACGCGCAGCCGCCCGCGACCCAGCGCCGCTGCGAGCGCGAGCTGACGGGCGCCGAGCCGGGTGCCCGCCTCGAGCACGACGTCGCCGGCTCGTGCGTCGGAGCCCGCGGTGCGCACGTGCTGGCCGGGCATGGCGGGCCGCTGCAAGGACACGCGCACCGAGCCGCGGTCGGTCTCCTCGATGGGGACGACGGCGTCGGCACCGAGCGGCATCGGCGCCCCTGAGGCGATGCGGACGGCCTGTCCCGGTGCGAGCCGCAGCGGGGCGACGGCACCGGCGAGCACGTCGTGGGCCACGGGCAGGGACCGCCCGCCCGCGAATCCCGCGTCCGCCGTCTCGTGCGACGCCACGGCGTAGCCGTCGCGCTCGGCCACCGGGAGACCCGGGACGTCGGACTCGACGGTCACGTCAGCCGCGAGGATGCAGCCGACCGCGTCGGCGAGCACGACGTCGAGCGGCGGGACGGGGCCGACGGAGGCGAGCACGCCCGCCAGGTGGTCCTGGACGGATCTCATGCCCGCATTGTGCCCCGGGTCGGGTCCTACCCGGTCCTGGTTGGGGGTGGGTCAGGCATTTGAGAGACTGGAGGCATGCGCACCGATGCCCAGCCATATCCGCACGTCAGCGACGGATCGGACATCGAGGACTTCAAGGAGTCGCTGCGCAGCGCGATCCGCGAGGCCCGTGCGCTGCGCTCACCGCGTCGGCGCACCGAGGCCGGGCAGGCCCTCGCCCACGTCCTCGAGACGATCCCCGACGTCGCGAACGCGCGCTGCGTGTCGCTCTACGCGTCACGCCCGGGCGAGCCCGACATGAGCTGGTTGCTCGACCGGCTCGCGGCGCGCGGGGTCCGTGTGCTGCTTCCGGTCCTCGGCGCCGGGCTCCAGCGCGACTGGGCCGAGTACGCGGGCCCCGACGACCTGCGCCA
>DASVMA010000130.1:0-8245 GCA_036384595.1 Cellulomonas sp.
CCGGTCGTCCTCGGCGGGCTGTTCGGGAAGAAGGACGCCCTCCCGACAGAGCTCGTCGCGGACGGTGCCGTGACTCATCGGCGCCTCACGTCCCGGCTCGGTCACGTCGTCGAGCTCGCCGACGGCACGGGGCCGAGCGCGCAGCACATCCGGCTGGCGCTCGCCGGCAACGAGATCAGCCTGCGCCTCGGCAAGGACCGTGCGGACCTCAAGCTGCCGTCGGGAGTGCCGCTGAAGATGGTCTCGGGCAGCTCGTCGATCGAGCTGGACGGCCAGGGCGGCATCGTGATCTCGGGGACGACGATCTCGCTCAAGGGCACGCAGGGCGTGACGATCGAGGGGGCCGAGGTGACGATGAAGGCGACGGGCAAGCTCGCGGCGTCCGGCGGCCAGGTGGAGATCGTCGGCACCGGGATGACGACGGTGGAGTCGTCGGGCATCACGGCCGTCAAGGGCGCGATGGTGCAGATCAACTGATGGACGCCACGTCTCCCAACCCCCTGGCCGGCACGACGGGACGCGACGCGTCCTTCATCGGGCGCGGCTTCAGCTGGCCGATCGAGGTCGACCACCGCGGCGCGATCCGCCTGACCCAGGGACCCGAGGACCTCGACCGGTCGATCCGCGTCGTCCTGCTGACGGCCCCCGGCGAACGGGTCATGCGCCCGCAGTTCGGCTGCCGGATCTGGGACCTGCTGTTCGAGCCGGTCACGCCGAACCTCCTCGGGCTGATCGCCGAGGCCGTGCGGGACGCCCTCGCGCAGTGGGAGCCGCGGGTTGCGGTCGAGGCGGTCGAGCCTGTGCAGGACGACGACAACGGCGGCCTCGTCCGCATCCACATCCGCTACCACGTCAAGGCGACCAACGACCGTCGCAACCTCGTCTACCCCTTCTACGTGATCCCGCGTGAGGACACCTGATGCCGATCCCCGCCCCGAACCTCGACGACCGGTCCTTCCAGGACATCGTCGACGAGACCAAGCGCCTGATCCCGCGCTTCACGCCCGAGTGGACGAACCACAACGTCTCCGACCCCGGGGTCGCGCTGATCGAGCTCTTCGCGTGGATGAGCGAGATGGTGCTGTTCCGCGTCAACCAGGTGCCCGAGCGCCTGTACGTGCACTTCCTCAACCTCGCCGGGATCGAGCCGTTCCCGCCGTCCGTCGCACGCACGGACGTGACCTTCTGGCTCTCGGCGCCCACGGACCGACCCCTGACGATCCCGGCCGGGACCGAGGTCACCACGTCGACGAGCGCGACCGACGCCGTCGTGTTCTCGACCGAGCACGAGGCCGTGGCGGCGCCCCCGCGCCTGCACGCCGCCCACTCGACGAGGCTGCGCGACGAGCAGACGGTCGACGGCTGGGAAGACCTCACCTACCCGGGCAGTGCGCTCACGTGCTTCACGTCGAGCCCCGTGCAGCCCGGTGATGCGACGCTGCTCGGCTTCGCTGAGTCCCTCGCCGGTGCCGCGCTGCGGCTGACGGTCGAGGCGACGGCGCAGGGGATCGGTGTCGACCCGGCGAACCCGCCGCTCGCGTGGGAGGTCTGGACCGGTGAGGCGTGGACCCCCGTGCGGGTGCAGCGGGACACCACCGGTGGCCTCAACCGCAACGGGGAGATCGTGCTGCTGATCCCGCGCGCGCACCAGCCCCTGACCCTCGCGGGGACCGTGGCGTACTGGCTGCGCGTCCGGCTGGTCAACGCTGCGCCTGGTCAGCCGACCTACCAGGCGTCGCCGCGGCTGGAGTCGGTGCGGGCGGACGTGGTCGGGCTCACGGTCCCCGCCGAGCACGCGATGACGGTGGCCAGCGAGAACCTCGGGCGGTCGGTCGGCGTCCCGGCTCAGCAGTTCCGGGTCGGCGCGGTGCCGGTCGCGGCGCGCCGCGAGGGCGAGAACGTCCGGGTCGTCACCGCGGGCGGGGCGGCGGACTGGACCGAGGTCGAGGACTTCTCCACGTCCGGTCCGGATGACCGTCACGTGGTGTGGGAGTCGGCGACCGGGGTCGTCCGGTTCGGCCCGCGCGTGCGCTACCCCGACGGGACGGTCCGCCAGCACGGCGCGATCCCGCCCGACGGCGCGCTGGTGCAGGTGACCGGCTACCGCCACGGCGGGGGAGCGGCCGGGAACGTCGGTGCGCGGACGCTGACCGGCCTGCGCTCGACGCTGCCGTTCGTCGCGAGCGTCGAGAACCTGCCGCCGGCCACCGGCGGCGTGGACGCGGAGACGGTCGAGGAGGCCAAGGTCCGGGGTCCGCTGTCGCTCCGCACCGGCCAGCGCGCCGTGACGGCGGGCGACTTCGAGCGGCTCACCCGCGAGACGTCGGTCGAGGTGGCCCGCGCCCGGTGCCTCGCCGGCACCCAGACCCACAACGGTGCGGTCCGCGTGCTCGTGGTGCCGCAGGTGCGGACGGACCCCCGGACGCACCGGATCGACGACTTCGCCCTGACCGAGCAGCTCATGCGGGCGATCAGCGACGTCCTCGACGAGCGGCGCTGCGTCGGGGTCGCGGTCGAGGTGGGCACGCCGTTCTACCAGGGGGTGAGCGTCGCTGCCCTGGTCCGCGCGCTGCCCGGTCGCCCGGTCGCGCTGGTGCGGCAGCGCGTGCTCGACGTGGTCGACCGCTACATCAACCCTCTGACGGGTGGCCCCTCCGGCACCGGCTGGCCCTTCGACGCCGACATCACGGCGGCCGAGATCGCCCAGCTGCTCGAGGCGGTCGAAGGGGTCGAGCGCGTCGAGGAGGTCCAGCTGTTCGAGTACGACCTGCGCACCGGCCGGCGGCTCGGCAGCGGGCGCGACTCTCTGCACCCCGAGCCGTACACGCTGTTCCTGTCGGCCGAGCACCGGGTGGTCGTGCGATGAGCCCCGAAGCGCGGTGGACCCCATGAGGCGTGACCAGTGGATGCTCGACCAGCTGCCCGTCGGGATGATGAGCGACGACTTCTTCACGCGGTTCGTGTCGATCTTCCAGGCGGAGGCCGACACGCTGCTCGCGCACGGTGAGAACCTGCCGCACCTGGCCGATCCCACCGTGGCGCCCCTGGCGATGGTGCGGTGGATGGCGGACTGGATCGGCCTCGACGGCATCGACCCGGACCTCCCGGACGCGACCCAGCGTCGGCTCGTGACGACCGCAGCGCGCACGCTCCGGTACCGCGGCACGCGCGGTGCGCTGCACGGCTTCCTCGAGCTGTTCAGCGGCGGACCGGCACGGGTCGACGACGGGGGCGGTGTGTGGCGCGAGGGAGAGGCGCCGGTCGATCATGCCTGGGTGGTCATGCAGGTCGCGTCGACGGGTGGGCTGCCCGACGCCGACTTCGTGGCGCTCATCGCCGACCATGTCCCCGCCCATGTGCGCGCCGAGCTGTGGGTCGGCGAACGTCAGATCTGGCCGGAGCCCGGCGAGGACGAGAGGAGTCGTCGTGGCTGACGCCCCGAACGAGGTCACGATCGTCTGCCCCGAGTGCGGCACGCCGTCGGCGGTCGCGCTGGCACGGCGCGACGCCGACGACTTCTGCCCGACCTGCGACTACCCGATGTTCTGGGCGCGCCCGCAGGACCGCACCGGCGGCGCGCAGGACGGTGTCGACGACGCCCGGTGGCGCTCGCCCGGCGCGTCCGGGGCGTCGTTGATCGCGACGGTCCCGTGCCCGGCGTGCGAGGAGCTCAACGTGCCCTCCGCGGTCGTGTGCGTCCGGTGCGGCGCGAGCATGGTCCCTCCGTTGCCGCCCGTCCCCGTGCCGGTGCCGCAGCCCGTGCCCGTCGTGCCGCCCGAGCCGCCGCGCGAGCCCGTGCCCGGTGAGCGGTTCCCGTGGTGGTGGGTCGCCGCGATGGCCGCGCTGTACGCGGTCGCGTGGACGGTCAGCTCCTACCTCTGACCGGCGCCCCCTGCGCCACCGGGCCGCGCGCTCCGCGGCCCGGTGGCGAACCTCACGGGGTGACCGTGATCGCGATCGCCGCGCTCGTCGAGGCCGTCAGCGTCGCGGTCTGCCCGTAGTCGGCCGTGAGCGACGACGAGCCCACCGGCCAGGTGGACGTCGTCGTGGCCGGCACGGTGAGGCTGGCCGTGCCGCCGCTGACTGGCGCCGTGCCGAGGCTGACCCCGCCGCGGCTGAAGGTGACGGTCCCTGCTGCCACCGGGCCCGTCCCCCCGGTGACCGTGGCGGTCAGCACGATCGGTGGCGCCGTCGCCCCCGCCGTGAACGTGCTGGTGTCGGATGCCAGCACCGTCGTCGTCGGGTAGCGGACGACGAGCGGCACCGCGGTGGACGTCGACGCGGCGAGGGTGCCCGTCCCGTTGAAGCGGGCCGTGAGGGACGACGTGCCGCCGGCCCAGGTCGACGTGTCCGGGGTGAGGGCTGCCGTGCGCGTCCCGCCGCTCCCGGACACCGTGACGTCACCGAGCGACACGCCGTCGCGCAGGAAGGTCACCGTCCCTCCCGTCAAGCCGGAGGCGCCGCCAGAGGCAGGGGCGACCGTCGCCGTCAGCGTGAGCGCACCGCCCGCCGAGATCGTGCCCGCGGACGCCACGAGGGTGGTCGTCGTGGCCGTCTGGGTCAAGGTGAAGGCGGCCGTGACCTCCGACACGGTGGGGTCGGTGGTGCTGACGGTCGCGGTCGTCGGCGTGATCTGGAAGCCTGGCGCGCTCGGGGTCACCGTGTAGCTGGACGTGCGGTCGACGTAGACGACCTCGGCGCCCGTGTCGATGCCCGCCGTGCCGGAGGCGACCGCGGTCCCGGAGCTCGGCCCGTTGCTCCGGGTGATGACGAACGCCATCGCAGGCGCGCCGCTGATCGCGGACGTCGCGGTGACCCGGACGCGCATCTCGGCCACGGTGATCGCCACGGTGGTGTCGGTCGCCGAGATGGCGCCCGTGTAGGTGCCGACGTGCCCGGCCGGACCGGACACCACGGCGGTCCAGGCGCCCGGCGGCACCTGGTTGAACGTCGTGGCGAAGGTGGTCGGACCCGTGCGCATGGCGGGCTGCGCCGCGAGCGAGAGCCCGCCCGTGGGGTTCGGGTCGAGCTGCACCAGCGCGCCGGTCAGGTCGAAGCCCTGCGGCGACGTCAGCGTCACGGTCACCTGCCGGGACACGGTGTAGAGCACGACGTCCGCCGAGTACAGCTGGCCGCCGCTCAGCGTCACCGACCGCGTCGTCGAGCCGTAGCCGCCTGCGCTGACCACGATCGTGTAGGAGCCGTCCGCGATCCCCGTCAGGGTGAACGCGCCGGCCGCTGTCGTGGTCTGCTGCACGAGCGCGGCTGCCGCGTTGTGGAGCTCGACCGTCGCACCGTTGAGCGGCTGTGGCGCGGCCGCCCCCGCCTGGCCCGAGACGGTGCCGGTGATGGTGTTGCTCCGCACCGCGATCGGCAGGCTGAGGATGGTCGGCTCGCCCGCGGCGATCGTGATGTTGACGGTCAGCGGGGCGAACCCGCCGCCGGTGATCGCCACGGTGTACGTCCCGGGGTCGTTGCCCGTGAAGATGTACAGGCCTCCCGTGGGCGCCGGGACCGGGCAGGTGGGCGTGGCCGAGGTGCAGTCCTGGGTCTTGGTCCCGTCGATGCCGATGAGAGCGACGTCGAGGGCGTTGACCGCGGTCGAGGCCGGGTTGGTGGGGTCGTAGACGGTCAGGCGCAGGTCGACCGCGTTCGCCTTGAGCAGCAGGTCCTGCGTGACGTCCACGCCTGCGCCGACCGTGACGGTCACCGAGGCCGACCCGTCGGCGAAGCTGTACCCGGGCGCCAGGACGGTGACCGTCCACGTGCCGGCGGCGAGACCCTGGGCCGTGGTGGTCCCGCTGATCCGGTAGGTGCCGGCCGCGTCGGAGGTGCCGGTGAACGACTGGCCGCCGGCCTGGGCCGCCTGGACCTGGACGCCGGCCAGCGTGCTCGTGACGCCGCTCGACCGCTGCACCGAGACCGTGCCGCCGATCGACCCGAGCTTGGTCACCGTGACCGTGTCCGGCGTGATCTGACCCGCGGCCAGCGTGACGGAGAACGTGTCGAACTGGTAGCCGGCCGCCTGGACCAGCACCTGGTACGTACCGCTCGCCATCTGCCCGAACGACACGGTGTTGGTTCCGGGGATCGCCGCGGTGGTGATGTTCCCCGACCCGGGTCGGATCAACGTGACCACCGGGTCCTGGACGGGCGTGCCGGGTGCGGCGCCCGTGACGACAGCGACGGTCAGCTGGCCGAACCGGGGCAGGTCGAACGCCACCGGCGTCAGGGCCGCGGGGAGCACCGGCACCGTGAAGGTCAGGGTGCGCGAGTCGAACCCCGGCAGGGACGCCGTGACCCGGTACGTTCCCGGGCGCACCAGGGTGCCGCCCGCCGGGTCCGAGGGCTGGGACGGGTCGGACCAGACCAGCTTCGCGAGCCCCGGGGTGCCGGTCGCCACCGCCGTCAGGCCGGCGTTGCTGGTGCCGGGGGGGCCCTGCTGGAACACGAACGTGGTGCTGGCCATCTCGGCGTCCGTCGGCGCCGGGGCCCCGGTGAACGTGATGCTGCCCGCGAACGGGCGGCCGGACGGCTCGAGGACCAGCGGCGAGGTGAGGTCGGCGATCGCCATGTTGGTGCGGATCAGCGTGCGGTACGGCGCGGTGCCGACCCCGACCGCCGGGTAGGAGACCGTGACGCTGACCTGGTCGGTCACCAGGGGGAGGTACGCCTCGACGTCGAGGTGACCTCCGCCGGGGTGGCCACCACCTGGAACGTCCCGTCGATCGCCGTCGTGGCCGTCGCGGTCGATGTCACGGGCACGATCCCGGAGTACCCGGTGACGCCCGTGAGCTGCACGGTCGCGCCACCGACGGGGCTGAACGCCGACGCGGTCAGCTGGGTGACGACGGTGCCGCCGAACGCGGCGCGGGGCCGGGTGAGCACCACCTGGGTCGCGAGCTCCTGGTTGGTGCCGATGGTCAGCACCTGCGACGACGCCTTGAGCTGCACTGCCGAGACCGCGCCGGGCGGCACGGTCGTCCAGGTCACGTCGAACCGGTACGAGCCAGCCGGGAGGTGCGTGACGACGACCTGCCCGTCGGCGCCCGTCGTCCACGGCGTGCTGGGCTGGGTGTACGTCCCGGCGGAGACGCGCACCGCCGTGACGACCGCACCGTTGGCCGGCAGCAGCGACGAGGACCCGCTGTCCGAGAGCACGTTGACGGACACCCGGGCCAGGCGGTCCAGCGTCGCGTCGTACCGGCGCACGTCGCCGGGGGTCAGGACGATGGCCACGGGCGCGACCGGCAGGTACTCGTCGTCGCCGGGGACGACCGAGACGTCGAACTGGCCGCTGCCCAGGCGCTCGAGCGCATACGACCCGTCCGGCTTGGTGCCCGCGCACTTCGCCCCGCCGGTGATCGTGCAGACGATGGCCCCGTCGGGCGCGGTCGAGACGGCGCACGGGCTGAGCGGGCCGGTGGTCCCCGTCGGGCGGGCCACGACGCAGGTGCCCGCGGGGACCGCGCCGACGCGCGTGAGGATCGTCCCGAGGACCGACGGCGACGGGTACAGCGCGACCTGCGCCGCCTCGACCGTCTCGCCCATCGGGACCTTGACCTTGACCGTGCCGGGCTCGTAGCCGGGGACGGCGACGGTCAGCGTGTACAGCCCCGGCAGCAGGCCGACGTCACCCGGTGCGGGGATGACGTACTCGAGGTCGGGGGCGGCCGTGACGGAGATGGTCCGGGTCGAGCCGTCCGCGGCGGGAGCCGTCATCGTGACGGTGATCTGGCACACCTCCGGCTTGCCGCTCGAGTCGAGGCCCAGGTTCGAGCAGGTGATCTGGCCGTTGGTGCGAGCGTCCGAGACCCGCCCGCGGATCACCGAGGTGGACAGCAGGCCGGACCCCGGGATCGCGGTCATCTCCAGGTCGGCGGTGGCCGCCGAGCCGGCGACGACCGTGACCGGGGCGAAGGCGTCGAGGTGGCCGAACAGCGAGGCGGAGAGCACGTAGGTGCCGGGGGCGATGCCGTTGAACCGGAAGGTCCCGTTCGCGTCGGAGGTGCTCATCGTCTTGTAGGTGTTGACGCCGTCGGTCAGCTTCAGGCCGGCACCGCCGAGCCCGGTCCCGCCCGGCTCACGGACCGTGCCCTGCACGACGCCGGTGGACAGACCGAGGCGCACGTCGAGCTGCGCCGCGGAGGCGCCGGTGCCGAGCTGCACCTCGGTGGTCTGCGACGCGTACCCGTCCCCGCTGACGGTCACGGTGTACGTCGAGGGCACCGGGAGGTCGGCGAGC
>DASVMA010000131.1:0-4952 GCA_036384595.1 Cellulomonas sp.
CGTCGGGACCGATGCGGCCGTGCGCCTGCTGTCGCTCGGCCGGCTGCGTCGCGACGACCTCGGACCGGTCACCGGCACCGCGGTCGTGGCTCCGGCCGGCGAGTCGGTCCCCGGTGATCGGGCCGACCTGGCCGTGGGGTCCTCCCTCGAGGACGGGTTCGCCGCGCTCGCCGGCGCGCGCGGCGGCTCGGTCGCCGTGACCGAGCACGGGGCCGTCGTCGGGAGCCTTGACGCGGACCGCCTGCTCGCGGCGCTGCGCCGTGTGATGTTCGACGCGCAGCACTCCCCGGTAACCTCCCCGACCACCACGGTGGGTACTCTGCCCGGGTGAGCTCCCGCCGCATTGCCCTCGCCACGTGCTCGTCGCTGCCAGCCCTGGACGACGACGACCTCCCCCTCGTGCCGGCATTCGCCGAGCACGACGTCCTGGCCGAGCCCGTCGTATGGGACGACCCTGCGGTGGACTGGTCGACGTACGACCTCGTCCTGATCCGCTCGACGTGGGACTACACCGACCGCCCGCGCGAGTTCGTCGACTGGGTCCGGCGCGTCGAGCAGTCCACACGCCTGGTCAACCCGGCGTCCGCGGTCGCGTGGAACATCGACAAGTCCTATCAGCGCACGCTCGAGCGCGCGGGCCTGCCGATCGTGCCGACCATCTGGCTGGACCCCGAGCGGAACTTCGACTCACGGTCGATCCACACCCGGTTCCCGGCGTTCGGGGACTTCGTCATCAAGCCGACCATCAGCGCCGGGTCGCGTGACACGGGCCGGTACTCGGCGGGCGAGACGCCGTCGCGCGCTCTTGCGATCACGCACGCGAAGAACCTCCTGCAGGCCGGTCGCCACGTCATGCTCCAGCGGTACCTGCGGCAGGTCGACACCGTGGGGGAGACCGCCATCGTGTTCATCGACGGCGTGTTCAGCCACGCGGTCCGCAAGGCCCCGCTGCTCAGCGGCCCGTTCCGTGCGCCGACGACGCCGTCCGTCCTGTACAAGGAAGAGGTCATGTCGGCACGCGATGCGAGCCCCGCGGAGCGTGAGCTCGCCGAGCGCGTCATGGCGGCTCTGCCCGAGCTCGTCCCTGGTGTCGACGGACCGCTCGTGTACGCGCGGGTGGACCTCATCCCCGACGACGCGGGCAACCCGGTCGTGCTCGAGCTCGAGCTCACCGAGCCGTCGTTCTTCTTCGCGCTCGCGCCCGGCTCGATCGAGCGTCTCGTGGAAGCCGTCGTCGGCCGCCTCTGAGCCGCCGTCGCGGCCGAGGTGCTCGGCACGACGCGAGCTTGTGCACGACGCGAGCTTCCGGGCGACCGACGGCCCGGACGACACAGATCGTGGGACGACGAATGGCGCCGCACTCGTACGAGTGCGACGCCCTTCGCCCATGGGGTGAGTAACGGGACTTGAACCCGCGACCCCCTGGACCACAACCAGGTGCTCTACCAGCTGAGCTATACCCACCATGAATCTGGCCCCCCGAAAGGGGATGAATCTCGCCCCCCGAAAGGGGATGGTTCTCGCCCCTCGGAAGGGGCGAGAAGAAGTGTACCGGCTCGGACGAGGTGCTCTCACGCCCGGCGGTGCATCGTCCGTCAGAAGGCCGCGGGACCCTCCGGAGCGACCAGCGTGTCCTCGGCGACGGGGGCGAGGTGCACCGACGTCGCGATCACCTGCTCGGCGACCGCCTTGGCCTGCTTGGAGTCGGGTCCCGGCTGCGGAACGAGCAGCGCGGCGCGGTAGTACCGCAGCTCGTCGATGCTGTCCAGGATGTCGCCGAGAGCGCGGTGGCCGCCGTGCTTCTCGGGAGAGGCGAAGTAGACGCGCGGGTACCAGCGACGCGCGAGCTCCTTGATCGACGAGACGTCGATCACGCGGTAGTGCAGGTGCGCGGACAGCTCGGGCATGTCCCGGTCGAGGAAGTTCTTGTCGGTGCCGACCGAGTTGCCCGCCAACGGCGCCTTGCCTGGGTCGGGCACCCACGTCGTCACGTACTCGAGCACCTGGGCCTGCGCGTCGGCGAGCGTGGTGCCGGTGGGCAGGTCGTCGAGCAGGCCGGACGTGACATGCATCGCGCGGACGAAGTCGTTCATCTGCTCGAGCGCGCCGGGCGGCGGTGCGATGACGACCTCGACGCCCTTGCCGAGCACAGTGAGCTCGGAGTCGGTCACGACCACGGCGACCTCGATGAGGGCGTCGGCCGTGAGGTCGAGCCCCGTCATCTCGCAGTCGATCCACACGATCCGGTCGTTGCTGGTGCTGCCGTTGCCTGTCGTCGTCACGGAGCCAGCCTACGGTCCCGGGCCGGGCGAGCCCGACCGCATGCGACGCCGCTCGGTCGTCCGCAACGGGTGATCGGGGTCGACGTGGGCAGCCGAGGTCAGGGTCGTGGCCGCGCCGGGTCGTCGTGCGCGAGGTCGGGGTCGTGGTGAGGCGGAGCCGAGACAGTCGCGGCGACCCCCGCAGCGACGATGACGAGCAGCCCGGCGACCGCACCGGCAAGGACTGCGGTCCGCCACCGGATCCCCGCCCAGCCGAGCACGAGCGTGAGGGAGGCGGCTGCTCCGGCCGCCAGCGCGGCCCGTTCGACCACCGTGTGCAGCCAGGCACGCACGCGGGCGAGACGAGCGGGCAGGGGTGCGGGCGCCCCGGGTGCGGACGTAGTGCCGTGTCGACCCATCAGCGACGGGGAGGCCGGGGTGCGTGCGCAGGCATGGCGTCATGCTTCCACGGGTCGAGGGGGGCGGGGTGCGCGTCGTCCGGTCGGACGACCCGCACCCCGCCTCGTCGGGCCCCGGTCGGTGGGCGTCACCGCGCGGTGCCGCCCAGCGTCGACCGGAGCAGCGTGGCGAACAGGAGGGCGGTATCGGGCGGGCGGCCGTCCGCGGGCACCACGCGTGGACGTGCGGCGCGGCCCGCGTCGGACCGGTTCGTCGTGCGCGAGCACTCGCGGGCCGCCGATGACTCGGCGAGCCGGCGTTCGTGGTCGCGCAGGACGAGGTCGAAGATGCTGGTGGGATGCATGGTGGTGGTCTCCGTCGTACGGTCTGGATGGGCCTGGCCTGGCCCGGGAGGTCACCGCGGTAGGTCCAGGGAACCATCGCGGTCGTGGTGCGGTCACGACCTTTTTGTGCCTCTTGAGGCCGACTGTTGCGGTCGGGACGAACACCGGGACGAGGGAGACGACGTGGCGGCAGCAGCATCTGGGCGGGACGCGTGGCGGAGCCGGACCGCCGTCCGAGCTGTGCTCCCGGGTGCGCTGCTCGTCGCTCTGGGCTTCGCCGTGTTCGTCGCCCTGCTGGACGGCGTACGCGAGCGCGACGACCTGTCCTCGTTCGACCAACCGGTCCTCGACTGGCTCGTCGGGCACCGTGGACCCACCATGCGCGCGGTGTTCGCCGCGATCACGCTCGTGTCGGGGCCGCGCATCCTGCCGGCACTGGTGCTCGTCGCATGCGCCGTCTGGATCACCGTGCGACGCGAGTGGTGGCGGCCGGGGATCGTGGCGGCCGCGATGGTCGCCTCGACGCTGCTCTCGCTCGCGATCAAGGACCTCGTCGGCCGTCCTCGGCCCCCGCTCGCGACCATGGACATCCCGGGGGCAGAGACGACTGCCTCGTTCCCGTCCGGGCACACGATGGGGACGGCGACGCTGCTGCTCGTCATCGGCTACCTGGCGTGGAGCCGGGATGCCGACCGCCGCAACCTCGTGGTCGGAGGTGCGGTGGCCGTCGTCGGCACGCTCGCCGTGGGCCTCAGCCGGCTCTACCTGGGCTACCACTTCTTGACCGACGTGCTGGCCGCCGTCGCGCTCGCGGTCGCGGTCCTGGGCTTCGTCGTCGTCGCTGACCGGCTGCGCGGCCTGAACTCCGAGTGCCCCCAGCAGGACTCGAACCTGCAACCTACGGATTAGAAGGCCGTTGCTCTATCCATTGAGCTATGGGGGCTGGAACTGCCATGGACGAGCGTACGCGGAACGTCGCGCCGGGTCGTTGACCGACCGTGCCCCACGAGGCCGCGAACGGCGTGGCGGCGCGTTCGTTTGTCCTGGTCACCTCGTCAGGCGACTATAGGTACCGTGAGCGAGCAGGCAGGGACCTCAGTCGCCGACGGGGTGCTTGCGCGTCCCCTCGCTGCCATGTCCTTGCTCGACGCCGTCCGCGACCTTCGCCGCGATGTGGAGCGCACGGGCTTCCCGCTCGAGATCGCCTCCGTCGACGCCGCACGGGCGTCGCGTGCGCGGCTCGTCGACCAGCTCGCCGACCACCTCGTGCCTCGGCTCGAGGAGCTGTCGGCACCCGCGATCGTCGTCGTCGCCGGGTCCACCGGGGCCGGGAAGTCGACGATCGTGAACTCGTTGCTCGGGACCGAGGTGACGGCGGCCGGTGTGCTGAGGCCGACGACGCGCCGCCCGGTGCTCGTCCACCACCCTGACGATGCCGACCTGCTGGACAACCACCCCGTCCTCGAGGCTGTCGAGGTGGTCGAGCACCTGCGGGTGCCGCGCGGCATCGCCCTGCTCGACGCACCCGACCTCGACTCGGTGCTCGACTCCAACCGGGCCACGGCGCACAGGCTTCTCGAGGCCGCTGACCTGTGGCTCTTCGTCACGACCGCGGCGCGGTACGGCGACGCCCTGCCGTGGCAGGTTCTCCAGGGGGCCGTCGATCGAGGCGCCTCGATCGCGATGGTCCTGAACCGCGTCGCGCCGGTGTCCCTCCCGACCGTGCGCGGCGACCTGCTCGAGCGCCTGCGTCAGCACGGCATGCAGGGTGCACCGCTGTTCGTGGTGCCCGACGTCGGACCGCACGAGGGTCTCCTCGATCCCGCGGTCCTCGCGCCCATCACGCGCTGGCTGCAGATGCTCGCCGGGCTCGACCGTGCGCGGACGGTCATCGGCCGGACCTTGCGGGGCTCGCTCGCAGCGCTGCGCCCGTGGGTCGACGAGCTGG
>DASVMA010000132.1:0-30050 GCA_036384595.1 Cellulomonas sp.
GTCATGTAGCCGGATCCGACGATGAGCACCCCGGACTCGCTCAGTGTCCGCAGGCGTCGCCCGAGGTCGAGGAGCCGGTCGGGGTCGTGCGTCGGCATGCTCAGCTGCAGCACGGGGATGTCTGCGTCGGGATACATGATCTTCAACGGCACCCAGGCGCCGTGGTCGAGACCGCGGCTGCGGTACTCGTGGACCGGCTCGGTGTCGGGCATCAGCTGGGCGACCTGCTGCGCGAGCTGGGTCGCGGCGGGCGTGTCGTACCGCATCTGGAAGTACATCGGGGCGAAGCCACCGAAGTCGTAGACCAGCTCGGTGGGCTGGCTGGCGCTGATGCTGAGTGGGGCCGCCTCCCAGTGAGCCGAGACGATGAGGATGGCCTTCGGTCTGGGCAGGGCCCGAGCCCAGGTGTGCAGCTGAGTCATCCAGTCGGTCATCTCGAACAGCATCGGGGCACCGTGGCTGAGGTAGAGGCTGGGCAGCGGCCCGTCATCGGGGGTCCACGGCGCATGTGCGCCGGCACGCTCGGCGTCAGCGGCCCGACGCAGGTGCGCGGCGAACGGGTGGTCGGCGCGGATGCGGGCGTCGGCCGCGGCGGTCGTGGTGGAGGCGGTCATGCGGACTCCTCTGAACGGTCAGGGGTGCGGGTCGAGGTCACGCGTGGGCGGTCCGGGGTGGCCGCCCACGCGTCACGTCCGATGCCCGTCGGGCGATGCTCAGGCGATGGTGGCGAAGCCGCCGGTCCAGGAGATCTTCTCGCTGGCGGCGAGGGTGAGCTGCAGGAAGCCGAGGGCCTCGAGCTCACGGGCCCGCTTGAGGGAGCCGGCGTCGACGGCGCGCAGGCCGCCGGCCGTGACGACTCCGGCCAGCAGGGACTTGGCGTCAGCGTCATCACCTGCGATGAGCACAGTCGTGGCGAGCCCACCGATGGCGCCCGAAGCGAGCGTGCCGGCGAAGGTCGTGTTGAACGCCTTCAGGACGCGCGAGGACGGGAGCACGGCCGCGATCTCGGCGGCGGCGGAGCCGTCTGCCGGCACGACGAGCGAGTCGAAGGTCTCGAAGTTCAGTGGGTTCGTGATGTCGACGACGATCTTCCCGGCGAGCTGGTCGCCGCGCTTGGCCACGATGTCGGCGACGGCCGGGTAGGGAACGGCGAGGACGACGATCTCGCCGCTGATCTGCTTGTCCCCGTCGCTCTGGTTGAGCAGCTCCACGGTGCTGCCGCCCTTCGCGACGACGCTCGCGATGGCCTGGCCCATGTTGCCGGTGCCGATGATGGTGACGTGTGCCATGGTGCGCTCCTTTGTCAGTCGGTTGTTGCTACAAGTTTCACTCTACTCGAAGAAAGTTGTCTCGGCAACCATTCCCTGCGAGGATGACTGGATGGACGCAGTGGAGGGATCGCCCGAGGCGAGGTGGCTCGACGACGAGGAGATGGCGGCGTGGGTCCGGCTGGCAGCCGTGCTCGAGCTGCTGCCGGGCGTGCTGGACTCACAGCTGCGCCGGGACGCCGGCCTGACCCACTTCGAGTACTACGTCCTGGCGATGCTGTCCGAGGCGCCTGAGCGCACCTTGCGGATGACGGCACTGGCATCAACCACGAACGCCACGTTGCCTCGGCTCTCGCACGTCGTCCAGCGACTGGAGGAGCGTGGACTCGTCGCCCGGTTCCCCTGTCCCGACGACGGCCGCGCCACCAACGCACGTCTGACACCGGCGGGGTGGGACAAGGTCCGCGCAACTGCGCCCGGGCACGTCGCCAACGTCCGCGCACACGTCATCGACGCACTGACCCCCGAGCAGGTTCGTCACCTGCGCGGGATCGGCGACGCCATCCTGAGCAGGGTGGACCCCGACGGCAAGATGACCGCGCGCCACGTCCGGTGATCGCCGCGCCTGGGTCGAGACGACTCAGGCGGGCGTGAGTGGCGTGCCAGTCGGCGCGATCGGGGTCATCGGTGGGCTTCGCGTTCGATCATGGGCCGGAGCCCGGCCTCAAGGATCCCCATCAGCTCGATGGTCTGAGCGTCCTGCACGACCTTCGGCGCGCCGTTGACGATGGACTCGTGCACGCCGTCGTAGATACGCCCGTAGTCGCCGACCTCGGACGTCACCTTCTCCTCGTGGTACGAGCGATCGTCGCCGTAGTAGGTGACCGTCCCGTAGTGCTCCGGCGTATCGACACCGAAGCCCGGCCGTCCCGGCAGGTAGAAGAGCTTGAGGTGCTCTTCCTGCCGATCCTTCGCGGCCTTGACGAACATTCCCTTGGTGCCGTAGACGACGAAGCTCGGTCGCTCCTTCACGCGGAAGTAGCTCGACTTCACCGACACCTTGAGCGCACCGAAGTAGAGGTCGATGTCGAAGTAGTCGTTCTTGCGGCCAGGTCCGAGGAGCTGACGCACGTCGTACCGGACCTCGTGCGGACTGCCGAAGTAGCTCAGCACCTGGTCCACCGTGTGGACGCCGTGGCCGAACAGGTAGGAGTCGGCCGCAGAGAACCGCGGCTCAAGGGTCGTCGGCACCTCCGGACGGTAGTAGTCGAAGTGCATCTCCACCTCGAGCAGGTCTCCGAGGACACCGCTCTCGATGACGCGCTGGGTCGTCAGGAAGTCCGAGTCGAACCGCCGGTTCTGGTAGCACTGGAGAAAGAGGCCGCGCTCCCTCGCCAGCGCGAACAGCTCACGCGCTGCTTCCGCGCTCGGAGCGAACGGCTTCTCGACCAGGGCATGCTTCCCGTGCTCCAGCGCGGCCCGCGCATAGTCCTCGTGCGAGTCCGGGCGCGTGCACACCACCACGAGCTGGATCTCAGGGTCGTCCCAGATCGCGTCGACGTCCTGCACGTAGGTGACACCGTCGATGCGCGCCCACGGGGACGAGTCGGCGCGGGAGTAGATGGTCTTGACCCTGAAGGTCTCCCGGGTCAGGACGTACGGCAAGTGGTACCGGTTCGTGCTCTTGCCGTTGCCGATGTAGGCGATCGTCAGCATTGCCCTCGTTGCTCCTTCGGCGCGGTGATGGTTCTCCAAGGATCGGGCATGTTCGGCGGCCGCCGGCACAGCCGCCATGCGGGATCATGCGGACATGAACCACGGTGTGGTGAGGCCCCCGGGACACGTGATCGTGCATGGGCTCGAAGGCCTCGGCCTCCGCGTCATCGAGCATCTCGTCGCCCTCGGCCTGGAGGTCGTCGCGGTGGACGACGGCGCCCGACCCGGCGCGGTCCAGGCCGCGACCGCCATGGGGGCGACCGTCGTCCCGCACCACGACGGAGCCGCCGCCGCGCTCGGTGCCGCGGGGCTGCGCGACGCTCGTGCGGTCATCTGCCTGTCCTCGACGGACCTCGGGGCGCTGGAGACCGCGCTGCTCGCGCGTCGGCTCCGACCCGAGCTGACGGTCGTGGCCCAGATCCGCAACCCGGCGGTCGCGCGCGCGGTACGGGCCGAGGTCGGCATCCTGGTGCTCGACGTCGCGACGATCGCCTCGCCTGCGATCGTCGAGGCGTGCCTCGGTGATCGGGGGCACGGGTTGCGGATCGCCGACGAGGCGGCACAGGTTCGCACCGTGGCGGCGCCACGCGACGGGGTGCTCCGAGACCTGTTCGGTGAGGTCCTCGTCCCGTTGTGCGTGCAGCCGCTCGACGGGACGAAGGAGTCGGTGGTCTGCCCTGGACGTGATCTCGAGGTGCTCGCCGGCGACGCCGTGAGCATGCTCGGTCCCGCGGCGGTCTGGGACGAGGTGGTCCGGCCGGTGGTCCAGCACGCGACCGCTCGGTCAGCCTCCGGCAAGGGTCGCGGCGACCGCGAGGAGTCCGGCGCCGTGCGGCGGTGGGGCCGGGCCGTCGTCCAGGCCACCGACACCCGGCTGCGCCGTGCTCTCGCGGCACTTCTCGTCGTGGCGCTGGTCTCGATCGCCGTCCTGATGGTCGGCTACCGCGAGGCGGACGGCACGCGCATGACGCCGCTCGACGCCCTCTACTTCACCGCGGAGACCATCGGCACGATCGGCTACGGCGACTTCAGCTTCCGCGCGCAGCCGAGCTGGCTCCGCGCGTATGCGGTCCTGCTCATGGTGTCCGGTGCGGTTCTCATGGCCCTCGTCTACGCGCTGCTGACCAACCTGCTCGTCTCACAGCGACTGCAGGAGGCGCTCGGCCACGGACAGGTCACCGACCTGCGCGGGCATGTGATCGTCGTGGGGCTCGGCTCGGTCGGGGCGCGCGTGGTCGAGTCGATCGTCGCGACGGGGACCCCGGTGGTCGTCGTGGAGACCGACGAGACGAACCGGTACCTGGCACAGGTGCGGGGGCTGGGCGCCAAGGTCGTCCTCGGGGACGCCACGCTCGCCCGCACGCTGCAGCTGGTGAACCTCGACCGCGCCAAGGCCGTGGCCGTGCTCACCTCCGACGACCTGACGAACCTCGAGGTCGCCCTCGCGGTGCGTGACTGGCTCGGTGAGGGCACAGACGTCCCGGTCGCGATCCGCCTCGCCGACCGTCGCCTCGCAGCGACCGTGCGGCAGGCGTTCGGGTTCACGCACGTCCGGTCCACCGACGAGCTCGCTGCTCCGTGGTTCGTCGGTGCCGCTCTCGGGCTCGAGGTGCTGGGGACGTTCTTCGCGGGCGACGTCCCGTTGCTCTACGCACGGGTGCAGGTCACACCGGGCGGGGGTCTCGACGGCGCGCGCCTCGACGCGCTGACCGGGCGGAGCCGCGTGCTGTCGGTGCGCCATCAAGGCGAGCAGGAGGTGCACCGTGTCGCTCGACGGTGGACCACGCTCGAGGCGCACGACGAGGCGTTCGTCGTCGGTCCGCACGAGGAGCTGCTCGGGCTGCTGCGGCAGGACGCGCTGCCGTTGACCGGCCGGCGCCCCGGACCGGCGACGAGCTCCTGAGACCGGCCGGGTGCGCTCTGCACGACTCCTCCAGCACGGCTGCGGGAAGCAGGACTACGAGGCCAACCGCTCTCGCGTGTCGTGGCCCGAGCCGGTCGGCTCAGCGCCGCGTCCGGGCTGGCTGATCTCGGCCCACACCGCATCGAGGGAGAGGCCGAGGACCTCGGCGATCGCGGCGATCGTCGGGAAGGCAGGTGTCGGCACTCGGCCCGTCTCGATCTTCCGGAGTGTCTCCGGCGAGACGCAGGCGTCGAGGGCGGTCTCGAGCATCGAGCGCTCTCCCCTGGCCCGGCGCAGGACCGCGCCGAGGCGCTGACCGCGCTCCACCTCGGCGGGAGTGAGGGGCAGTCTGACCATGCTTCCAATTCTAGTACCGGGATAGTATGGCCGGTATAGTTATTGGACGCAGGAGAAGGGCGCCGCATGATCGAGATCCTGAACCCCACCGAGCTGGCCCGAGCCCGAGAGACGGGCGCCCTGGTCGCCGACATCCTGCAGACCCTGCAGAGCCGTAGCGCGGTCGGCACGAGCCTCCTGGACATCGACCGGTGGGCGCAGGCCATGATCATCGGGGCTGGAGCGCGGTCCTGCTACGTCGACTACGCGCCCTCGTTCGGGCGTGGACCGTTCGGCCACTACATCTGCACCTCCGTCAACGATGCCGTGCTCCACGGGCTGCCGCACGACTACGCGCTGGCTGACGGCGACCTGCTGACGCTCGACCTCGCCGTCTCCCTGGCCGGAGTCGCTGCCGACTCGGCCGTCAGCTTCATCGTGGGCCAGTCACGGCCGGCGGAGAGCGTCGCGATGATCAGCGCCACCGAACGCGCGCTGAGCGCGGGGATAGCCGCTGCCCGGCCAGGGGCTCGCGTGGGTGACATCTCCCATGCCATCGGCTCGGTCCTCAGCGCAGCGGGATACCCGATCAACGTCGAGTTCGGCGGTCACGGCATCGGATCGACGATGCACCAGGACCCGCACGTCTCCAACACCGGGCGGCCCGGCCGCGGGTACACGCTGCGACCAGGGCTGCTGCTTGCCCTCGAGCCGTGGGTCATGGCCGACACGGCCGAGCTCGTCACCGATGCCGACGGGCGGACGCTGCGCAGCGCGACGGGCTGCCGGACGGCGCACAGCGAGCACACGATCGCGATCACCGACGACGGGGCCGAGATCCTCACCGTGCCGAGGCGCCCGCACGCGTGAGGTGATCCGTGGGCGGGGCCGGCGCTCCGACGGGGGGATCTCGGGATCCCGGATCGACCCCACGACGGCTGCGTCCGGACTCAGGCGGAGTCCGGCCGACGCACGTCCAGCACGACCTCGTTGCGCCGCAAGAACCACGGCTTGAACGGCGGGTCGAACCTGGCGAACCTCGGGTGGCCCACGGGCAGCAGCCCCGCCAGCGCGACCTCGGACTCCAGATCGGCGAGGTGCCCGCGGAAGGCGGACTCGGCCCATCGACCCGAGAAGCGCACAGCCGCCGCCAGACGCTCGGGCACCGCTCGGATGCGCACCCGGGGGTCGGAGGGGACGGGCGCGGTCTCGACCGTCAGGGTCGCGGGCAGGACGAAGGCGATGAGGAACTCGCCCCCGGCCGTCTCGGTCTGGACGACCGGCGCGGTCATGGCGACCCTCTCGGACCCGGCCACCTCCTGGACGACCGGCGCGGTCATGGCGACGGAACGCGCCGACTCGTTCTGCCCGGAGATGTAGCCGAACAGGACCCGGAACGCCCGGTTGCCCGCACCCTCGAAGGTCCCACGGACCGCGACCTCGGCGACGACGTGGGGCGGGTACCGCCGGAGCTCGAACGCCGGGTACCGCTGCACGAGCTCGTACTGCTGCTGCTCGGTCATGTGGACGACAGTACGCACGGCTCGCCACCCGGCAGGTCGCTGCTGCGGGCGTGAGTCGGACAACGGTCAACCCCGTTCAACCTGCTCGGACGATCGACGATGCCGTCCGACGTGCTCTTCGGTGTCGTGCTGGCC
Source organism: Cellulomonas sp. (assembly GCA_036384595.1). GTDB lineage: Bacteria > Actinomycetota > Actinomycetes > Actinomycetales > Cellulomonadaceae > Cellulomonas_A. The sequence goes on from DASVMA010000132.1 coordinate 6,882, forward strand.
GCGGTGCGGTTGACGCGGGGGCCGGAACCGAGAACGCTCGATGACAACGGCGATGCGCCCGGTCCCCGCCCGCAGCGCCGGTCGGACCGAGCAGGAGGCACTGCCATGGCCGCACCGGAACAGACCTACCCCGCCCACCTGGACATCGACTACCCCGAGCGGCTGGACCGGTTCACGTCGTTCTTCCGACTCATCGCGATCATCCCGATCGCCATCGTCCTGTCGACCCTGAGCGCGTCGGTCAACGAGACCGTCACCACGATCACGGGCGACAACGTCATCACGACCACCACGCGGAGCGGGGGCGGCATCGCCGGTGGGCTCTTCGGGGCCACGCTGCTCATGATCGTGTTCCGGCGGCGCTACCCCCGATGGTGGTTCGACTTCGCACGCGAGTGGGCGCGCTTCGGCACGCGGGTGGGCGCCTACGCCCTCCTGCTGACCGACACCTACCCGTCCACCGTCGAGCACCAGACGGTGCACCTGGACCTCGACTACCCCGATGTCGAGCGCGACCTCAGCCGCTGGTTGCCGCTGGTCAAGTGGCTGCTCGCCGTCCCCCACTACGTCGTCCTCGCGTTCTTGGCGGTCGGCGCCGTCTTCGTGTGGGTGATCGCCTGGTTCGCGATCCTGTTCACCGGTCGTTACCCGAAGGGCCTGTTCGACTACATCGTCGGCGTGGCCCGGTGGGGGCTACGCGTGCAGGCCTATGCCTTCCTGCTGGTGACCGACATCTACCCGCCGTTCACCCTGCGCTGAGGCGCGCTGGGACACCGTCGAGACCGAGCTGTTCGTGCACTTCGCCGAGATCGCCGGCGCCTTCGTCGGGGGTCGTGTTCGCCGGGTACACGCTCCTCATGTGCGGCATGAGCCGGACGGACCCGCCAGCGCCCGACGAGGACGGCGTGTGACGACGAGGGTCGTCGCGGTGCGTGGGGACTTTGGACCCTTCCGACATTTCAGGCACGCCCGTAGCGTCCGAGATGAGGTGGAGCGCGCCCTCTCACGCCACCCGAGGCTGTGACGAGCGGAGGCGGACGTCATGAGACCGCGAATCAGACTGTTCCGAGGAGTTGGTCTAGCTGCAGCAGTGCTCCTGCTGACCGCACTGGCAGCGCCGGCGAGCGCGGCCCCCGGCACCCCCGAGTCGTACTCGATGACGGGGGTGACGGCCGACGCCAGGTTCGGCGGCATGGACCAGGAGCCAGCCGTCGGTGCGCCCCGGGTCTTGTACGTCATGGGTGCGGACGCCACGTCCGTGCACCGGGTGCCGGGCGTCAAGCCCGAACGGCTCCCGCAGCCCGCCGTGCTGGCGATCGGCCTGATGATGCCGGGCGTCGCCCTCGGCGACGAGCCGTACATGGCGGAGCTCTGGTGCGTCACCGACGCGTTCACGTTCACCGTTGCGGACGACCTGTCCAGCGCCGCGCTCCAGATCCCGACCTGCGTGGCCGAGGTGATGGTCGCCGACCCGAACACCGGCGAGGAAGTACCGAACGGCGTGACGGTCACGCTGTCCGCAACGGTGCAGTGGGCAGCAACAGGTCCGCTCGAGTCGCAGGTGACGCACTCGCGCTACTCCGCGGACGGGTCATGGACCATGGACGCGATCCGGACCTCGATGCGACCCGCGACCGCTGACATCACGCTGACCGGCCTGCCGGGCGGCACGTATGTCGACACCACGTCGGAGGCCACCCTGCAGACCCTGAAGAACTCGACCCTCATCCACTGACGGGCCGGGACAGCCCCTGGAGCCCTTTGGGGCTGCCGGTCGAGCGGCGCGGGTGGTCCGCCTGAGGCGGACCACCCGCGCCGCCCTACGCCGCGATCCCAAAGTCCGACCGGCCGGACCGCGCCCCCCGACGCACGACGGTGCCGTCCGCCACGATCGCGTCGGTCGGCAACCGCGCACCGTGACCGATGACCACGTCGGACCCGACCCGGGCCCCGGCACCGATCCGCGCGCCGCTGTGCACGCGGGTGCGCGGCCCGAGGTGGACGTTCCTGTCGACCAGCACGTCCTCCCCCACGAGCACGCCGTGGTCCAGCCAGCTGCCGTCGGCGATCCGCGAGCGGTCACCCACCCGCGCTCCAGCCTCGACATAGGCCGTGGCTGCCACCCATGCACCCTCGTGCACGTGCGCGCCCGGGGCCACGAGCCCACCGCCGTTGACGTGGCGCACGTAGTGCACAACCTGCCCGTCGTCGTTCTCGAACTCGACCTTCGTAGCCATGCAGCTCCTTCCCCGCAGTTCCGTCTGGCTGACATAACGTGATCTCGGGAGGCGAGATTCCACGCGATCGTCGTCCGCGCGCACGCTCGATCCCACCGTCGACGGTGGGCATGATGCATGCCGTGCGCATACCCCGGCTCCGTCTCGTCTCGCTGGCGCTGGTCGGCGCCCTGACGGCGTGCTCCGTCGGCACCGAACCTGCACCGACGGGCTCCCCCGCGCCGTCGTCCGCGGTCGCCACGAGCAGCTCGAGCGGCTCGCCGACGGCGTCACCGTCCCCGAGCGCTGCCCCGACGGTGACGCCGTCGCCCACGCCGTCGTCTGACCCGCTGGCCGGGTGGACGCTCGAGGAGGAGGTGGGCCAGATCGTGATGGTCGGCGTCACGACCTCCGCGCCGCAGCAGTCCAGCCACGACCTCGTCGCCTCGGCGCACGTCGGCAACGTGTTCCTGCAGGGGCGCACCTCGGCCGGACGCACCCGGGTCGCGGCCCTCGTGCGCTGGTTCACGAACCAGGTGGCCACGGGTGCGACGCACGGCGTCCCGATGATCGTCGCGACCGACCAGGAGGGCGGCCTGGTGCAGACCCTGAGCGGCGACGGGTTCAGCACGATCCCGTCAGCGCTCGACCAGGGCCGCATGACCCCGACGGCGCTGCGGACCGCGGCGAGCGGTTGGGGACAGGAGCTGGCCGCCGTCGGGGTGACGCTCGACCTGGCCCCCGTCGTCGACGTGCCGACGGCATCAGGTGCAGCGGACAACGCGCCGATCGGCCGGCTGGACCGGGCCTACGGCTTCACGGCCGCTGGCGTCACGTCCCACGCCGACGCGTTCGCGGACGGTCTGGCGACAGCCGGCGTGGCGGTCGCACCGAAGCACTTCCCGGGGCTCGGCCGGGTGATCGGCAACACCGACGCGACCGCCGGGGTGGTCGACGACGTCACGGACGCGTCGTCGGACCAGGTCGAGGTGTATCGCCACGAGGTCGCCCGCGGCGCCCCGTTCGTCATGGTGGGCACCGCGGAGTACGCGCGACTGGATCCGGGGACGCCGGCGGCGTTCTCGTCGAAGATCGTCGACGGCCTGCTCCGCGGTGAGCTGGGCTTCCGCGGCGTCGTGATCACCGACGACCTGTCGGCAGCCGCCCAGGTCGCCGCGTGGAGGCCCGGCGAACGGGCCGTCATGGCGATCGAGGCCGGGTGCGACGTCGTGCTCGCGTCGAAGGACCCGAGCGTGCTCCCGGCCATGGTGCAGGCGCTGCTCGACAAGGCCCGCGCCGACCCGGCATTCGCCGCCGTCGTCGCGCAGGCCGCCCGCCGCGTGCTCGCGGCCAAGGGTGTGAGCTGACGACGACGCAGAGTCGTGGGAGCGGGCGGCGATGGTGGAGGACGATGGAGGCATGACCACACTCGAGCGCCTGACCGCCGACCTGACCGCCTCGATGAAGGCCCGCACCGCGTTCCAGACGAACACCCTTCGCCAGATCATCGCCGCGGTACGCACGGCGGAGAAGGCCGGCACCGTCGCCCGCGAGCTCACCGAGGACCAGGTCCAGGCCGTCCTGGCCACCGAGGTGAAGAAGCGTCGGGAGAGTGCGCAGATCTACTCGACCGCGGGCGCGAGTGAGAGGGCCGCGACCGAGACCTCCGAGGCAGACCTCATCGAGACCTACCTGCCTCCCGTGGTCAGCCCGGAGCAGCTCGACGCGATCGTCGCCGACGCCATCGCCACGACCGGTGCCACGACCCTCAAGGACATGGGCACCGTGATGAAGGTTGCGACCGCCGCTGCGGCCGGCGTGGGTCGGCTCGACGGCAAGGCGCTGTCCGACCGGGTGCGCAGCGCGCTGGCCGGCGCCGCCGGGGCCTGACCGGCCGGACCCGCGCGGGTGCGGGGACGACAACGGCGTACCCGCGGACGTCGACATCGTCCGCGGGTACGCCGCCACAGCAGTCCGGGGTCAGTACCGGATGACGACCCGACCGTCGATCTTGCCGTGCTTCATCTCGTCGAAGATGACGTTGATCTCGTCGAGCCCGCGGATGGACACCGTCGGGTGGATGAGCCCGCGGGCGTAGAAGTCCAGAGCCTCCTCGAGGTCCTGCCGGGTGCCGACGATCGACCCTCGGACGGTGAGCCCCTTGAGGACGATCTCGAAGATCGACGCGGGGAAGTCGCCCGGCGGGAGCCCGTTGAAGACGATGGTGCCGCCGCGCCGGGCCATGCCGATCGCCTGCCCGAACGCCGACGGGTGCACGGCGGTCACGAGGACAGCGTGCGCACCACCGATCTCCCGCTGGATGACCTCGGCCGGGTCCTGGTCGAGCGCGTTGACGACGAGCTCGGCACCGTGCGTCGTGGCCAGGGCGAGCTTGTCGTCCGCGATGTCGACCGCCGCCACGCGCAGACCCATCGCCTTCGCGTACTGCACGGCGATGTGCCCGAGGCCGCCGATGCCCGAGATGACGACCCACTCGCCGGGTCGGGCCTCGGTCATCTTGAGCCCCTTGTAGACGGTGACGCCGGCGCACAGCACCGGCGACACCTCCTCGAGGTCGGCGCCCGCCGGGATCCGCGCGGCGAACCGCGAGTCGACGAGCATGTACTCGCCGAACGAGCCGTCGACGCTGTACCCCCCGTTCTGCTGCTGCTCGCAGAGCGTCTCCCAGCCGGTGCGGCAGTACTGGCAGGTCCCGCACGCCGACCAGAGCCACGCGTTCCCGACGAGCTGACCGAGGACGAGATCCGTCACACCCTCGCCGAGCGCGACGACCGTGCCGACACCTTCGTGGCCCGGGATGAACGGCGGACTGGGCTTCACCGGCCAGTCCCCCTGCACGGCGTGCAGGTCCGTGTGGCAGACCCCCGTGCTGATGAGCTTGACGAGCGCCTGGCCCGGACCAGGCGTGGGGACGACGACATCCTCGACGGCGAGGTCCGTCCCGAACTCCCTGACAACTGCTGCCTTCATGGTCGGCATCGTGCTCTCCTGGTTGTTGGTGATCCTGACGCTGTCAGGTGCGCCGTCCGCACCCGAGCAGCGGGTGCGTGCGGCTCAGAAGAAGCCGAGCTTCTGCGCCGAGTACGACACCAGCAGGTTCTTGGTCTGCTGGTAGTGGTCGAGCATCATCTTGTGGTTCTCGCGGCCGATGCCCGAGCCCTTGTAGCCGCCGAACGCGGCCGCGGCCGGGTACGCGTGGTAGCAGTTCGTCCACACCCGACCGGCCTGGATGTCGCGCCCTGCCCGGTACGCGACGGTGCTCTCGCGCGACCAGACCCCGGCGCCGAGGCCGTAGAGCGTGTCGTTCGCGATGCTGATGGCGTCGTCGTAGTCGTCGAACCGCGTGACGGCGAGCACGGGGCCGAAGATCTCCTCCTGGAAGATCCGCATCGAGTTCTTGCCCTCGAAGATCGTCGGCTGCACGTAGTAGCCGCCCGCGAGGTCACCGTCGAGCACGACCTGCTCGCCGCCCGTGAGCAGCGTGGCGCCCTCGGCCTTGCCGATGTCGATGTAGCTCAGGATCTTGGCGAGCTGGTCGCTCGACGCCTGCGCCCCCATCATCGTGTCGGTGTCGAGGGGGTTGCCCTGCTTGATGGCACGCGTCCGTTCGACCGCGTCGGCGAGGAAGGGGTCGTAGATCGAGTCCTGGATCAGCGCGCGGGACGGCGCGGTGCACACCTCGCCCTGGTTGAAGGCGAACATCGTGAAGCCCTCGAGCGCCTTGTCGTAGTAGTCGTCCTGGCTGCGGCCGACGTCCCCGAAGAAGATGTTCGGGCTCTTGCCGCCGAGCTCGAGCGTGACCGGGATGAGGTTCTGGCTCGCGTACTGCATGATCAGCCGGCCGGTCGTGGTCTCGCCGGTGAACGCGATCTTGCGGATGCGCGGCGAGGAGGCGAGCGGCTTGCCTGCCTCGAGGCCGAACCCGTTGACGACGTTGACGACGCCCGGCGGCAGGATGTCCGCGAGCAGCTCCATCAGGACGAGGATCGACGCCGGCGTCTGCTCCGCGGGCTTGAGCACGATGCAGTTGCCGGCCGCGAGCGCAGGGGCGAGCTTCCACACCGCCATGAGCAGCGGGAAGTTCCACGGGATGATCTGGCCGACCACTCCGAGCGGCTCGTGGAAGTGGTAGGCGATCGTGTCCTCGTCGATCTGCGAGATCGACCCCTCTTCGGCCCGGATGGCACCCGCGAAGTAGCGGAAGTGGTCCACGGCGAGCGGGATGTCGGCGCCGAGCGTCTCGCGGATCGCCTTGCCGTTGTCCCAGGTCTCCGCCACGGCCAGCATCTCGAGGTTCGCCTCGATGCGGTCCGCGATCTTGTTGAGGATCACGGCCCTGGTCGTCGCCGTCGTGCGACCCCAGCTGCGCGCCGCACCGTGGGCCGCGTCGAGGGCGCGCTCGATGTCGTCGGCGTCGCCGCGCGCGATCTCGGTGAACGTTCGTCCCGTGACCGGCGAGCGGTTCTCGAAGTACCTTCCCGACGCGGGGGCGACGTACTCCCCGCCGATCCAGTGGTCGTACCGCTCGCGGAAGGTTGCGAGGCTGCCGGGTTGGCCGGGGGCTGCGTAGATCGTCATGACGGACCTCCATGCACAGGGCTGGGTCGCTGCGACATCGTCGGCGACCCAGAGGAGCCGCGTCGTTGCGACCCTCAACGTGCAGGACGTTAGGCCTAGGTACGTTGCACGACCGTTGCACTGCCGGACGCCGGTGGCGGACGACGCCCGACGTCAGACGAGCCGGCCGCCGGCCCTCAGGAGTCCGGGGGTCCGCGCCGCCCGGTGGGCGATCGGCTGGGGTGCCCGCAGCTCTCGGTCGAGCGCCTCCGCGTGCGCGCGGGCGCGGATCGATGCCGGGCTCCCCGCCGGCAGGAGGGCCAGCAGCCGTCGCCACGCCGCCCAGTCGGCGGAACCGTCATCGCGCCGCGTCCACTCCTCGAGGACGCGCGGGTCCTGGGTCCGGATCACCGCGGCATGCACCTCGCCCGCGAGCTCGTCCCGGAGGGCGACGACGGCGGGCGCCTCCGACCGCGGCAGGACGGGACCCGGGTAGGCGTGCAGCGCCGCGAGGACGTCGCCGCGGGCGAGGTGCTCGCGCACGTCGTCGACGTCGGTGCGCAGGCGGGTGGCCAGCCGGTAGGGCCGCGACTCGGTCAGCATCGTGCCGACGCAGCGTCGCAGGCGCGAGATCTCGGCGCGAATCGTCACGGACGACGCGGTGCCGTCGTACAGCAGCACGGCGATCTCCTCGCCGGTCAGCCCCGCGGGGTGCCCTCCCAGGAGCAGCAGCAGCTCGGCGTGCCGCAACGTGACCGTCTGCTGCGCGCCTGCACTCGTCAGCACCGGCGTCGACGTCCCCAGGACCTCGAGCCGGCATCCCGGCTGCGGTCGTGGCGTGGTCGGCCGCCGCGACGTGACGTGCGACCGCAGGTCCTGGACCGTGAGCGCGGACTCCATCGCGGCCACCGTCGCCCGGACGAGCGACAGCATGAGGGGCGACGCCGCGGGCGCCCGACCCGTGATGTCCAGCACGCCGAGGACTCGACCCGTCGTCGGGTCGTGCACCGGCGCGGCCGTGCAGCTCCACGGGTGGACAGCCTTGGTGAAGTGCTCCGCGGCGAAGATCTGCATCTCGTGACCGGTTGCGAGCGCCATGCCGGGTGCGTTGGTGCCCGTGTCCTGCTCGGCCCAGCGGGACCCCTCGACGAACCCGATGCGCTCGACCTCACGCCGGACGACGTGGTCGCCCTCGACCCACAGCAGATGGCCGGAGTCGTCCGTGAGAGCCACGATCATGCCGTCGGACACCGTGCCGTCGATCAGGAGGCGTCGCACGATCGGCATGAGCGGCGCGAGCACGTGCTCGCTCCGGTAGGCCCGGAGGTCGGTGGTGCTGAAGTCGGTCGGTGGGAGGCTCCGCTCGGGGTCGACGCCGCCGGACCTGCTGCGCATCCACGAGTCCATGACCTCCGGACGCACCGCACGATGGCGCTCCTGGATGACCTCACCGAGGGGGTCGGCAGCGAGGTCGCGCACCATGAAGTCCTCGTGCGCTGCGCGCAGGCGCGACGCGAGCTCGTCGGGATCGGCTCCCGCGGGCCAGGCGACCCGCGCGCGGTCTCTTCTGCTCACCCGGACTGCCCCCTGACGGCGCTGTCAACTGGTCGGTGCGCGGCGACGACGCACGCCCACGTCCGCAGGATAGACCCGGAAGTCGCCGGGTCAGGTTTGCAGGGCGGCGGCGACGCCGTGGATCGTGATGGTGGGCGCGGGCACAGGCCCTGTGGTAGGGATGGGCCGTCGTGCACGGCGCGGCCAGGCTTCGTTCATCCGACAGTTCGCGGAAGGGGCACGAAATGAAGGGCTTCAAGGACTTCGTCATGCGGGGCAACCTCGTCGAGCTTGCCGTCGCCTTCATCATCGGTGCGGCGTTCGGCGCGGTCGTCACCGCGTTCACCAAGGTCATCATCGAGCTGCTCGCCAAGGCCGGCGGGGCCCCCAACTTCGACGAGTGGCACCCTGGTGGCCTGGTCTCCGTCGGCCCGTTCCTGACGGCCCTCGTCGCCTTCCTGATCCTGGCGTTCGTCGTCTACTTCTTCGTCGTCAAGCCCTACGAGGCCGCCAAGCGGCGCTTCTCCAAGAGCGTCGAGGTCGACGCCGCCCCGGACGAGAGCACCGTCCTGCTCCGCGAGATCCGGGACGCCCTGACCCGTCCCGGCACCGACGCGCTGCGTCCCTAGCACTCCGCGTCGGACTCCAGCGCGGTGCTCAGCGGGCACCGCGCTGGAGCGGCAGGAGTGCCCGCTGCGCCGTCGGTCCCCCTCAGGCGTCCCAGGCCAGCGGTTCGCTCGGCCGCACCAGACCCTGCGTGACGAACGGGTCACCGGCGACGAACCGCCGCGCGGCGTCCGCCGTGGCGAAGACCGCCATCGAGCCGTTGACGGCCGGGTCCTCGAACGTGCCGATGGCGACGATGTCCGCCGCCGGCTCGAACGCGTCGACGTACGCCTTGTGGAGGGGGTAGACCGCGGGCAGGTCCACGGCCCGCTCGGGAACGGTCGAGTAGTGCACGACGAACTTCATGCGTCGACCCTAGGTGACGCGCCGACCGGCTCACCGGCCACCGCGGCCGTCCGCAGGCACTGCGCGGCGAAGATCGCCCTGGCCTCGCGCAGGCCGTAGAACACGATCACGAGACCCGCGAGCGGGTCGGCCCACCACCAGCCGAGCACGGCGTTCGCGACCAGGCCGAGGAGCACCGCCGAGGCCAGCAGGCCGTCGATGAACGTCACGCGGCCCTCGGTCACGAGGACCGGGTTGCCCAGGGCCGTGCCCGTGCGCGCCTTCCCCGCCGCGAGGGCGAACATCACGGCCGCCGTGATGGCGGTCCACGCGATGCCCAGCGCGCTGTGCTGGGCGTGGTGGGCGTTGACCAGGACGACGACGGACTGCACGGCGACGTACAGCGACAGCGCGACGAACGCCGCACCGATCAGGCGCAGCGCCCGACGCTGCCGACTCTCGTCGACCGCCGCGAGCTCCCACAGCACGACCGTGCTCGCGCCGATCTCCACGAGACTGTCCAGCCCGAACCCCGCCAGCGCGACCGACCGCGCAGCCACCGCGGCGACGGCGAGCACCACGATCCCGACCACGTTCCAGCCCAGGGTCACCCGCTCGAGCGCGATCCCGCGTCGGAGCAGCGCGCTGTCGCGCTCCGGGCTCAGGACCTCGTCGGACATCACGCCGACAAGTGTCACCCGGACGAAGGACCCCGGCGCACGCAACCCGGCGCGACGGCCGTTTGCCCTGCCGCGCGGTCCGATCGCATCATGGGGACCGTGTTGCGCCGCGGGACGAGCCCGCGACCACCGAGCGCGGAGCTCACGACGATGCAGCAAGGAAGCGGGGCGGCCGTCCAGGCCTGCCCAGGCGTGGCCCGGACGCCCGCCCAGAACGCCTGACGCCTCACGGCGGCACATCCGTCGGACCACACGGCCCGACGGCTGATCGGTGTACCTCGGCGAGCCCTTGCCCGTCCCCGCGCCGCCACGCGCTCGCACCTGCGCCGTCGACCCCTCGTCGAGGCCTCCGTGCGACGGTGACCGGCGCTCCCCATCGCACGAGAGCCGACCCCCATGAACCCCCTGACCGAGAAGCAGATCCGCGCGTCCTGCGTGAACTGCTCGAAGCGTGAGGCCGCCCAGCTGAGCCTCCCCCTGGACCTCGACGAGCTCCGCTGGGACCACCTCGACTACCTCGGGTGGATCGACCGCAAGGCGCCGCTGCGCGCCTACGTGGTCCTGACCGTCGACGACGCGCTCGTCGGCGTGACGCTGCGCACCCCCGAGGTCGTGCCCGCGCGGCGTCGGGCGATGTGCGCGTGGTGCGAGGACGTGAACGCGACGAACGACGCGTCCATGTACGTCGCGCGCCGCGCCGGTGCGTCCGGCCGCAACGGGGACACGATCGGCACGCTGATCTGCACGAGCTTCGAGTGCTCCCGCAACGTGCGGCGCACGCCGACGATCGTCGAGGCGGGCCAGGACCCCGCCGGACTGGTGCAGCGGCGCATCGAAGGTCTGCGCGAGCGGTCGCAGCGGTTCGCCCGCTCGGTGCTGCTGGAGGCCTGAGCCGGACGGCGCGGCGATGCCGGAGACCCTGCATCGCCGCGCCCGGTCAGTGGTCCCGCACCGATGTGCGCGTCACCCGGCGGCGGGCTTGCGGGCGTGGACGCGCTCGATCGCCCCGTAGGTCAGCCGCTCGGTGTCGACGATCGTCAGACCGAGGTCCTGGACCGTCTTCAGCGGACGTCGGGTGTAGTGCTCGCCCTGCAGCGGGATGGTCACCAGCTCCAGAAGGTGCTCCAGCGCACGCAGCACGAGGTTGGTCGCCACGACGTGGTCGGCGAGCAGCAGGCTGCCTCCCGGCCTGAGCACCCGGATCGCCTCGGTGAGGGCGGCCCGCTCGTCGGGGATGCAGCACAGCGCGAAGGTGCAGACGACCGTGTCGAACTCGTCGTCGGCGAAGGGCAGGGCCATGGCATCCGCCGTGGTCAGGGCGATCGGTCGCGACAGGCCGCGAGCGCGCCGCTCGGCCGCCTGCACCATCCGAGGGCTCCAGTCGACCGCCGTGAGGCTCACGCTGACGGGGTAGTACGGGAGGTTCAGGCCGGTGCCGACGGCCAGCTCGAGGGTGGACCCGGCGGCACGCTGACCCACCCAGCGCCGACTGTCGGCGAGGTAGCGACGCTCGACCGAGGCCGTCGAGTCCTCGTACCGGGCGGCCTCGTCGTCCCAGTAGCGGACCAGCCGCGCGCGACGTCGGGCCACCGGCTCCTCGATCCTGCGATCAGTGCGCGGCCGGGCGCGACCTCGCCGCGGCGAGGCTCCGATCGAACGCCGTGACGCCACGGAAGTCGAGGTACGTGCCGGTCGGCAGGCCCTGGCGGTCGGCGACGATCGCCGCAGCACCGCGGAACTCGCGGGCGCGACGGAAGATCAGGTACGTCGTCGCAGCGGACCCGACGAACGGCACCGCACAGACGGCGATCAGCCGCCCGGTGCTCAGCGGGCCGGTCAGCAGGATCGTGGCGGCCACGGCGAACTCGGCGAGCAGGACCCCGACGAGGCGGCGGGTCAGCCCTGCCGCTCGGACCAGGTACTCCTGCGCGTCCCTGTCCGCGCGCCCGTCCCACCGCGTCGCGATGCGTTCCTCTGCCGTCACGCTCATGGCTGCGAACCTACCGGCGACGACTCGACCTGGGTGCTGGATTCACGCGAATCCGTGACGTCGTCGGGCGGGGCGGCCTCAGGCCGACGGAACCGGCCGGCGGCGCAGCAGCGCGACCAGGACGCCCGCCCCGACGACCGTGATCACTCCGACGGGCCCCAAGACCGCCCATTCCGGCGCCCCGCCGCGCGCCCCAGTGACGAACGGTGTGACGAGGATCGGCAGCCCGGTCATCACCAGGAAGACCACCGCGGCCGGCGCCAGCATCAGACCGGTCGGCCGGCGCAGCAGCACCAGGCGCCCGATGGCGATCACGGCGGGCAGGAAGAACGCCAGGTCCAGGACGTGCACCGGGTTGGACGGCAGCGCGAGGTCGAGCGCGCCCTGCGGGATGCGGCCCTCGACCATGGCCGGCACCACGTCCTTGAGCCACAGCAGCATGAACACGGCGGCAACGACGACGAGGTACCAGCCGACGACGCGACGAGGGGCGGCCGCCAGCTCCGCGGCCACGGCGGTCGGGCGCAGCGCTCGCAGCCCGCCGACGAGCGACCAGAACGTCAGCCCGAGCACGGCCACCCAGGCCAGGAACAGCGGACCGACGTGGATCGACATCGTGTAGATGGCGTAGTTGTAGGCGGTGAAGGTCAGCACGCCGGTCCAGAGGAGTCCCGCCCGCATCGACCCCCGCCAGGCGAGCCATGCGAGCAGCAGCGTGGCGGGCGCGGCGATGATCAGGTTGACGAGGTCCTGGGCGATCGCCTGGTCGATGAACGCCGTGGTCTCCCGGCCGTAGATCCCGTCGACGTCGGCGAGCCCGATCGCGCTGCCGACGAGCGCGATCACGGCGGCTGCGGACGATGTCGCCCACCACTTCGTCGCGCGTCGCGGGCTGCCGGGGGTCGTGGGGCGCGCGAACGGTGCCGGGGACGTCGTCTGTGCCGTCATAGGCCCAGCCTGACGGCGTCTGCCTGCCGCACAGGGTGCGAAGGTCCTAGGCGGCCTCGCACGTCACGACGCCTTGGGGTGCCGCCTACCGGCGCCCGCGCATCGGCGAGAGGCGGCGCGGCCGGACCTCCATCGAGTACCAGAGGCCGCCCGACCCGGCCAGCACACCGACGAACCCTGCGGCCATCACCCACGTCAGCGGACGGCTCGTGTCGAGCTCGCCGTGCGCCCGCACCGCGGCGACGAGCATCAGGGCGACCATCAGGGTCTCGACCTGGAGCATGAGCCGCACCGCGATCCACCGCGGGTCCGCGACGACGCCGATCCCGGCACTGCCCAGGCAGAAGATCGCACCGATCACGCGGCACGTCAGCGGCGTGAGGGTCCACGGCCAGATGCCGATGACCGTGGCGGGCGCGAGGAACATCGCGACGCCCCAGATGAGCGCCAGCAGCCCGACGAGTCCGACGAGCGCCCGCGCGACCGTGCCGAGGCGTGGCTCGTCCGGCGTGGGCGCGGCCTCGAAGCGCCGGTTGGCGAGCCAGCCGCCGACGACGAGGAACGGGGTCGTGAAGTAGAGGGTCGCCCACGTCCAGAACGACACGTGCTGGTGGTTGAACTTGTCCCAGTGGACGACTGTCGCGACCCCGAGCAGCGAGGCGAACAGCGCGACAGACAGGAAGCCCGTCTTGACGGCCGCCCAGCGCCGCTCGCGGAGCACGCGGACGAAGAAGTAGGCGCCGCCGAGGTACGCCGACGCGAGCACCATCGGCGTCATGGTCGGCCTGATGGTCCACGCGAAGAGCCGCTTCGTGTCCCCCGGGAAGACGTAGAGGATGACGAACGCGGCCAGCAGGAACGGCACGATCACGCCGGACAGGACGCGCGTGTAGCGCAGCACGCGGTCGTCGCGAACACCTCGGACCTCGGTCGCCATCCGATTCTCCTGGACCTGCCGGACGAGCAGAGAAGGTGGTGAGATCGGACAATACGCCCGGCAGCGGGCGGGTGCCTGCCTGTGCAGGAAGGAGCGACGATGACGACGCCGGGGACCGCTGCGCCCGACGGCGCAGATGCCCCGATCGTGGCCCTGATCGCCCGGATGACCGACCGGCTGGACCGGCTCCCGGCTCGGCTCGACCACCACCGGGTCTTCCTCGCGACCTACCTCCGGACCACGCAGGCCGTGTGGGACGCCGTCGGGCATGGCGCGTTCGAGGACCCGCGCTGGGTGGAGCGCTGGGACGTCGCCTTCGCCGACCTCTACCTCCGAGCCCTCGAGGCCGAGCTGGACGGTGGTGCGCACGTCCCTCGGCCCTGGCAGCTCGCGTTCGCGGCGCCACCCGGTCTGCCGCCGCTGCGCCACGTGCTGCTCGGCATCAACGCCCACGTGAATTACGACCTGCCGCAGGCGCTGCTGGCCGTCATCGACGACCCCGGCTTCGCCGACCCCGGCCTGATCGCGCGACGACGCCGCGACCACGAGCGCATCGACGACGTGCTGTCGTCACGGGTCGCCTCCGAGCAGGGCGAGCTGGTCGCGGCCGGTGAGCGTCTGGGTCCGCTCGACCGCGCGCTCGGACCCCTCAACAGGCGGGCGTCGCGGAGGTTCCTGCGGGAGGCCCGCCTGAAGGTGTGGCACAACACCCTCGCCTTGCACGCCGCCCGGGTCGCCGGTCCCGACCAGCAGGCCGCGCGGCTCGCCGAGCTCGAGGCCCTGAGCGCGGCCAAGATCGCGGACCTGCTGCAGCCCGGCCAGGTGCTGCTCCGCGTCGCCGTGCGAGGCTTCGGGGTACGACTTCCCCGTGGTTCGACGAACGACACCGCGCGACCGAGGAGCAGCAGATGAAGAAGATCGGTTTCCTCTCGTTCGGCCACTGGACGCCGTCGCCGCAGTCGCAGGCGCGGTCGGCGTCCGACGCGCTCCTGCAGTCCATCGACCTGGCGGTCGCCGTCGAGGAGCTCGGGGGTGACGGCGCCTACTTCCGCGTCCACCACTTCGCCCGGCAGCTCGGTTCGCCGTTCCCCCTGCTCGCGGCGATCGGTGCCCGGACCAGCCGGATCGAGATCGGCACCGGCGTGATCGACATGCGCTACGAGAACCCGCTGTACATGGCCGAGGACGCCGGCGCGGCGGACCTGATCTCGGGCGGCCGACTCCAGCTGGGGATCAGCCGGGGATCACCCGAGCAGGTGGTCGACGGGTTCCGGTACTTCGGCTACGTCCCGGCCGACGGGTCCGACCATGCGGCGATGGCCCGGGAGCACACCCGGGCGTTCCTCGAGGTGATCACGGTGCAGGGGTTCGCCCAGCCGAGCCCGCGACCCATGTTCCCCAACCCGCCCGGGCTGCTGCGCATCGAGCCCTACTCCCCCGGGCTCTCCGACCGGATCTGGTGGGGTGCCGGGTCGCGTGCCACGGCCGAGTGGACCGCCCAGCAGGGCATGAACCTGATGAGCTCGACGCTCCTCACCGAGGACACCGGCGTCCCGTTCCACCAGCTCCAGGCCGAGCAGATCCAGCGGTTCCGGGACGCCTGGGCGGCCGCCGGCCACCAGCGCGAGCCGCGCGTCTCCGTCAGCCGGAGCATCTTCCCGATCGTCAGCGACCTCGACCGTGCGTACTTCGGCGACGCGGCCGACAGCCAGGACCAGGTCGGGCACCTCGAGGGCGGCTCCGCGCGGTTCGGCCGGACGTACGCCGGGGAGCCCGACGAGCTGGTCGCGGCCCTGGCCGAGGACGAGGCGATCGCCGCGGCCGACACGCTCCTCCTGACGATCCCGAACCAGCTCGGCGTGGACTTCAACGCGCAGCTCATCGACAGCGTCCTGCGGCACGTCGCACCGGAGCTCGGCTGGCGCTGACGTCGACGGAGTGCGGCCGGCTCAGCGACCTGCGTGATCACCCGCTCGCAGCACCGCGAGCCCGCGCGCAGAACGGGACAAACCACCACACTGGTGTCATGGCCAGCGGACCGAACCGAGTCCTCGCCGCGGTCGTCGGCGTCGTCGTCGTTCTCGCAGCGATAGCCGGGGTGGTGGCGGCCAGACGCACGGCTCCGACGCTGGACCCGAACACCCCGCAGGGGGTCGTCCAGGAGTACCTGAGGGCCGTGCTCGACGGGGACTACCCGGCCGCCGCGAAGCTGCTGTCGTCGACCTCCGGCTGCACGCTCTCGGACGTCTCGTCCGCCACCGTCTCCGGGTCGGCGCGCATCGTCCTCAAGGACACCGTCGTCGACGGCGACACGGCAGTCGTGTCGGTCGACGTCACCGAGGGCGCCGACAACGGCCCCTTCGCGGACTCCGGGTACACCCACACCGAGCGCATCACCGCTGAGCGCGACACTGGGGTCTGGAAGATCAGCGGGTCGCCGTGGCTGCTGCACCCCTGCGGCTCCACGAAGGGCTGACGATGATGATCTTCGGGATCCTGTCCGGACTGCTCTCGATCGCCCTCCCGATCGCCCTGATCGTCTGGGCTGTGCGTCATTTCGGCAACCGCACCGGCGGGCCACGGAGCGATGCCCGCAGCGTCCGGCGGTTCTTCCAGTACCTGCTGCTGTTCGGGCTGCTGGTCGTCGCCGCCGTGGGCCTCTCGGAGCTCCTCGGCCTGCCGTTCCAGGAGGCCGCGCTGGCCGGTGACGACCGCAGCGCCCTGGCCCGGGCGCTGACCTTCTCGCTGTTCGGCATCCCGATGTTCCTCCTGCTCGCCGCGTGGTCGAGGCGACACCTCCAGCAGGACCCGGACGAGGTGCACTCGATCGGCTGGGGCTTCTACCTCACGGTCGCGCCCCTGACGGCCCTGGTCGTGGCGATGTTCGCGCTGCACGACGTCGTCGCGGCGGTCCTCTCGGGCTCGACGTTCGACTGGCCAGGGACCGCTCGGTTCGTCGTGTGGGGAGCGGTCTGGCTCGTGCACTGGACGGTCGCGCACCGGATGCTCGACGCCGGTCGCCGGCAGGGCCAGCTCGTGATCGGCTCGCTCATCGGGCTGGGCACGAGCGTCGCGGGTCTCGTCGCGCTCCTGGGCGCCTCCGTCGTCGCCCTCGTCGGGACCGGCACGACCAACCTGCTGGTCGAGCCCCAGCACCCGGTCGCGCAGGCGGCAGCGACGCTGGTCGTCGGCGTCCCGGTGTGGATCGTGTACTGGCTGCGGACCTGGTCCACGGCCGACCGGACGGCGCTGTGGTTCGCCTACGTGCTCCCGGTCGGCGTCGGCGGCTCCCTGGTCCTGGCCGTGGTCGGAGCCAGCATCGCGCTGTACCAGCTGCTGGTGTGGTTCCTCGGTGACCCGTCGTCCACCCAGGCCGTGCGCCACTTCGAGGGCACGCCGATCGCCGTCGCCTTGGTCGTCGTCGGCGTCCTGAGCTGGTGGTACCACCGGCAGGTGCTGGCCACAGCTGCACCCGGACGCTCCGAGGTCACCCGCATCTACGAGTACCTGATGGCCGGGATCGCCCTGCTGGCCGCCGCCGTCGGCGTGACGCTCGTTGTCGTCGCGCTCGTCGAGTCGCTGATCCCGGCTGCCGAGGTCGAGTTCGGCACGTCGGTGGTCAACTCGCTGCTGTCCGGGGTGACCCTCCTCCTCGTCGGCGGCCCGCTGTGGTGGGTGTTCTGGTCGCGCATCGAACGGGTCGTGCACGCTGACGGCCCGGAGGAGCTCGGTTCGCCGACCCGGCGGATCTACCTGTTCGTGCTCTTCGGCCTCGGTGGGGTCGCCGCGGTCGTCGCCGTCCTGGTCGCGGCGTTCTTCGGGATCCAGGGCGCTCTGCAGGGTGGCTTCGACGCGCAGGTCGTGCGCGACATGCGCATCCCCGTCGCGATCCTGCTGGCCACCGGCGCGATCTCCGGCTACCACTGGGCCGTCTACCGCGACGACCGCTCGCGGCTCCCGGCACCCCTACCCCGGGTCGGCGCACGCTACGTGCTGCTCGTCGGTGCCCCGGACCCCGCCCTCGTCGGCGCGGTCGAGCACCGCACGGGCGCTCACGTCGACCTGTGGACCCGCGCCGACGGCCTGGCCGGGCCGTGGGTGGTCGACGACGTCGTCGCCGCGGTGCAGGGCTCCGCGACCCCCGCGGTCACGGTCCTGGCCGGCCCGGCGGGCCTGGAGACGGTCGGGATGGTGCGTCCGTAGCCGCGCGCCGGTGCCCGACACGTGGTCGGTGCGTCGGGCCCGGCTCCCGGCGTGATGGGGTAGGTACCTCGGCGCGCGCCACCCGGCGCGGGCCCCGGCGCCTGAGGGGGCCCGTGTGACGGACCTGCTGTCCTCGCCGCGTCCCGGAGCGGTCGACGCGATCGTCGACTCGCTGACCGGCACCGAGCTGGCCCGGACCCGGGCCGAGACGGATGTGCTGCTCGCCGACCACGGCGTCACCTACGGCACCGACGACGCGACCCCCGGCGCACCGGGCTGGCACCTCGACCCCGTCCCGGTGGTCATCGAGGAGCTCGAGTGGACCTCGCTCGATGCCGCGCTCGTCGAGCGGGCCCAGGTGCTCGACGAGGTCCTCGTCGACCTGTACGGCCCGCGCCGGCTGCTCACGGACGCGCTGCTGCCGCCCGAGATCGTCCTCGCGCACCCCGGGTTCCTGCGGGCCGTCGACGGGCTGCGGCTGCCCACGGCACGCGAGCTCGTCCTGACGGCGACCGACCTCACACGAGACACGTCGGGCAGCTGGGTCGCGATCGCGGACCGTACGCAGGCACCGTCGGGCGCGGGGTACGCGATGGAGGATCGTCGCGTCGTCGCGCGCGTGCGGTCCGGCGTCTACCGTCAGGCCTCGATCCAACGGCTGGGGCCGTTCTTCCACGCGCTCAAGCTCGCGCTGCAGGACGCCGCCCCCGCGGGCACCACCACTCCGCGCGTCGTCCTGCTCACGTCCGGCCCGCACAGCGAGACCGCGTTCGACCAGTCCTACCTGGCCGCGATGCTCGGCCTGCCCATGGTCGAGGGCAGCGACCTGCTCGTGCGTGAGGGTCGCGTCTGGATGCAGGGGCTCGACGCGCTCGAGCCGGTCGACGTGATCCTGCGACGCGTCGACGCCGACTTCTGCGACCCGCTCGAGCTGCGGTCCGACTCGCGCCTCGGGGTACCCGGACTGGTGCGGGCGCTGCGGGCCGGGTCGGTGAGCGTCGTCAACCCGCTCGGCAGCTCGGTCCTCGAGAGCCCGGCGCTGCTCGCGCACCTCCCGCGGCTCGCACGCGCCATTCTCGGTCGCGACCTGGCGCTGCCGACGCCGCCGACGTACTGGTGCGGGGACGACACCGCACGCGCTCACGTCTTGGCTCACCTCGACCGGCTCGTGCTCAAGCCGACGGTGCGCGGGTCCCGGTCCACGACCGTGCTCGGCTGGACGCTCGACGCCGCTGCCCTCGACTCCGTGGCCGCGCGGATCACCGCGGAGCCCGGCGCGTGGGTCGGTCAGGACCCCGTCGGCGAGCCGGGGGCGACGGACACGGCGGCGGCTGTGCTCCGGACGTTCGCCGTCGCGCACGACGGCTCGTACCGGGTCATGGCCGGCGGCCTGGCGCGGGTCGCCCCCGACCCGTCGCAGCGGCTCGTCTCGGGCGCGCTCGGCGCCGTCGCGAGGGACGTCTGGGTGCTGTCGTCCGAGACGGCCACGACTGCCGAGCCGTGGCTCAACGGTCCGGGGGACGCGGGTCCGCAACGGGCCGTGTCGGGGATCTCGCCACGCACCGCCGAGAACATGTTCTGGCTGGGTCGCTACGCAGAGCGGGCCGGTGACACGGTCCGCCACCTGCGCGCCCTCGTCGACCGGTGGAACGACTACCACCACTCGCCGCGCTCGGTGGGTGGCCGGGCGCTGGGTGCGCTCCTCGCCGCGGCCGACGTCGCGACCCCGTCGACCTGGCCGGGAGCGACGACACGCACCGCGAGCCTCGAGCTGCGCGCGCTGCTGCTCGACCGGGCCTCCCCCCGGTCCGTCGCCCGGTCGGTCCGGTCGCTCGTCGACGCCGCGTCGACGGTCCGCGACCAGCTGTCCGGGGACAGCTGGCTGCCCCTCGCGAGCATGGAGCGCTCGCTCGCCGGCGCGCGCAGGGTGGACCCGTCGGCCGCCGACCAGCTCGCGGCGCAGGCGTCAGCCGAGACCGCCGGGATGCAGCCCGTCCTCGACCGGGTGCTCGAGGCCCTGCTCGCGCTCGCGGGGATCGGCGCCGAGAGCATGGTCCGGGACGCGGGCTGGCGCCTCCTCGACGCGGGTCGACGGCTCGAACGGGCCCAGCACCTCGTGGAGTCGCTCGCCACGACCCTGACGGACGTGCGGCCTGCCGCGATCGACGCGCTCGTCATCGAGTCGGTCCTCATCACGCACGAGTCCGTCCTGACCTACCGACGCCGCAACCAGGGCCCGGCCAGCGTCGCGGGCGTCCTCGACCTGCTGCTCGTCGACCCGTCGAACCCCCGCTCGCTCGCCTTCCAGCTCGACCGGCTGCGCGACGACCTCGCGGACGTCCCGACGGCGCTGCGTGGCCCTGACCTGCGCGACCGTCTGCTGCAGGACGTGACCGACGTGCTCACCGAGCTCGACCCGGTCGCCGTCGCGGCGCTCGTGACCGACGACGGCCGGCGCCGGCACCTCGCCGAGACCCTGGACTCGATGCGGTGGCGGCTGCGTGCCCTGGCCGACGAGATCGCGCTGGTCCACTTCGCCCAGCCCGTGCCGAGCCGCACGCTCGACGACACGTGGGGCGTGGAGAGCGCCGACGACGTCGAGGGCGCGGACGACCCCGACGACGCCGACCTGGACGAGGAGGCGGACGCATGACCGATCCGGTCGACGTCGAGCCGCGCACGTACGCCCTGGTGCACCGCACGACCTACGCGTACGCCCAACCGGTCACGAGCTCCTACGGCCGCACAGCCCTCACCCCGCGCGAGCTGCCCGACCAGACGTGCCACAGCTCGACCCTCACGGTCACCCCGGCACCCGCGGACACCGACGCGCACGTCGACTACTTCGGCAACAGGTCCACGTACTTCGCTGTCGAGACGGACCACCGCAGGCTCGTCGTGACCGCGCGGTCGACCCTCACGGTGACCCGTCGGCAGGCCGACGTCGCGGGTCTCCCGGTCGTCGCGTGGGAGGACGTGGCCTGGGCCGCTCGCACGGGCCGCGTGGTCGCTCCCGCGGACGAGTGGGACGGCGTCGTGCACGACGACGTGCCCGACGAGCCCGCGGCCGGCTCCCCCGCCCACGAGCCACCCGATCGCGACCTCGACGGGATCGGGCTCGTCGCACTGCGCGAGGCGACCCTGGCGTCCCGCCACGTGGCGCTCACCGCCGAGGTCCGGGACTGGGCCGAGCCCTCGTTCACCCCGCGCCGCCCGGTCGCCGCGCTGCTCGCCGACCTCGCGCACCGCATCCGCACCGAGCTCACGTACCGGTCCGGCTCGACGACCGTCCACACGACCCAGTCGGAGCTGCTCGCGCAGCGCGCCGGGGTCTGCCAGGACTTCGCGCACCTCATGATCGCGGCGCTGCGGCTGCACGGGCTGCCGGCGCGGTACGCGAGCGGCTACCTCGAGACGATGCCGCCCCCCGGGCGCGAGAAGCTGCGCGGCGCCGACGCGTCGCACGCCTGGGTGTCCGCGTGGGTGCCCGGGGCCGGATGGGTCGAGATCGACCCGACGAACGACAAGTTCATCGACAACCGGTACGTCATCCTCGGCTGGGGTCGCGACTACTCGGACGTGCCGCCGCTGCGGGGGGTCATCTTCACCGAGGGGCCCGGTGCCAAGCCGTCCGTCTCGGTCGACCTCGTGCCCACGTCCGCCCCGCGTGCCGACCGGGAGCCCCTGGGGGCGGTCCCGGAAACCTCCCCGGACAACAGCGAGGGCCCCTCGAAGTAAGCGTCCGAGGGGCCCTGCTGGACCGCGGGCTGCCGTCGGCGAACCGACGGCTTCGCTGCCGATGACTCGGCTGCTGCGTCTCGATGCCATCCACCGGTTGCCCGGTCTCTCGGCTGTCGAGGCGTCCTGCGGTCGGTCTCCCGGTCCCTGCGCTCCTGCTGCGTCGTCATCCGCAGCTCCCTGAGTTTCCCCAGGAAGACGGCTCGCCGTTCTCCGTTCGACCCCGGCCTCCAGGTCTCCGTGATCCTCGGTCGGTGTCCCCCTTGCGGGGGTCCTGTCCGGTGGATCTCGGTCCTTCGAGGTCGTTGACTCAGGTGTAGTCCTGCCACCACAGGCCCGCAAGTGGTGTAGCGAAGTTTCTTTGTCCACCGGCCGGTGCACATGGCTATCCACAGGTTGGCCTGCATGAACACGCTGTCAACACAGGCCTGTGGACAACATCTGTGGACGACACGCTGAGGACGCCACGCCGATGTCGCTCGAGGCTCCTCCGTTCGTCTGCCGACGAGATCGACACCGGACGTTTCCCTGCTCGCCGCGCGTCGCTCACCGGGGCTCACCACGGCCTCCCGTACCCTGGAACCCAGCGAAGGCCCCTCGGAGTAAGCGTCGAGGGGCCTTGCTGTGTCTCGGGGGCCGGTCGACGGCACATTCGCGGTCCGTCGAGGAGCACCTCACCCAGGACCAGCAGCCCGTGGCCTGGGACCTGTGGATGCATCTGTGGACAGGGGCTGTGGACAAGGGCCCCGCAAAGTCGTGCTAAGAAGTCAGGCGCCCACGTCGTGCAGGTGGTGGACCACGTCGTGCAGGAAGTACTGGCCGAGCGTGCGGACCGTGAAGACCGAGCCGTTCGAGCGCCGCCCGGGCCGGTCCCACTCGTCGCCCGTCACACCGTCGAAAGCGTCGGCGAGGGCATCGGCGGCGTCGACCAGCTCGCTCGCCACGACCGCCGGAGACTGCAGGTCGTAGCGGTCCTCGAGGGCCGTCGCGTCCTGGTCCCAGTTCTCGAACAGCGGGTCCTCGTGCTCGAGCATGCTCACGAGCCTTCTGCCGAACACGATGTGCACGTCCCTGACGTGCGCTCCGTACTCGAGCACCGACCACACCGAGGGCTCGGGCCGCTGCCGCGCGTCGCTGCGGCTCAGGGCGCCGACCCACCGGGGCGCGAGCGCACGGACGGTCGCGCCGATGGCCGTCGGCTCGACGTCGAGCGCGGCGAACCCGCACTCGGGGCACCGCTCGTCCAGGACCCAGGTCCAGTCCTTGGTGTCCGGCGCGATCTCGGGCGGGGTGTCCTGCGGGTGCGACGTCATGCCCTCAAACCTATCGACCGCCCCGGTCGCTGGACACCCCCGGCGGTCGCGGCACAGGCGG